>NZ_JACJUZ010000057.1:0-34602 GCF_014299995.1 Sphaerospermopsis sp. LEGE 00249
AGGACAGGCTCAGGACAGGCTCAGGACAGGCTCAGGACAGGCTCAGGACAGGCTCAGGACAGGCTCAGGACAGGCTCAGGACAGGCTCAGGACAGGCTCAGGACAGGCTCAGGACAGGCTCAGGACAGGCTCAGGACAAGTCGCTCAGTACAAGCTAACTAACTGCTCAGTACAAGTCTTGCCTGTTCATATTGTACCTCATGTAGATGGAATGTGCTGTATCTCTCCGGTAATTGAATATGGGTGATTTGAAACCCTTTCTAGAATACCGATTCATTAATCGTAAGGGCGTATAGCATTCGGACGGAATATGAACTGGTTTCAGCGATAGGTTATCACCCGAATGCTTCGCCCCTACAACATATTACAAATTAATACATTCTATTTGGGAGAGGTCTAATATATCTAGCTTTTGTCTTTATTCAGCAAGCCCTAATTATTGATTTATTATTTATTTATTTATAACGTTTCCCAGTCTCATGAGGTACACCCTAATTTATTTACTGTTCCCAATTCCCAATTCCCAATTCCCAATTCCCAATTCCCAATTCCCAATTCCCAATTCCCAATTCCCTAAGATAAAAAACTCTGTACCTCACTAGCTTGGTAAATGCTATATTTATTTATTTTGCTTGAGATTCTAACCATTGATTAAAAAGTGCGATCGCCTCTTGGATTTTGACGATAATTATTTCTGTTTGTTGGGCTAATTCTAATACTCTTTCTTTTCGCAATTGCAAATTATAATTATGACGTGCTAAATGTCTAAATTTCCGATAATCATTTAATTGTAATAATAGTGAACCTTGCCAGACAGGAGGACGATTTTCCCCACCAATTTCTGCCATTTGTAACAATAGTTGTTCATGCCAATTTTCGGCTTTTGGCATTCCCTCATCTAAAGTAACAGCAATTCTTTCACTAATTCGCTCACAGGCTGTGTAAAAATCACAAATATAGCTAGATAACGCAGGAGTGAGAGCAATTTCTGGAATACTTTCTGCTTGAGCAATTAATTGCTTTAAAGCTTGAAAATTCTGCTCTAAAGCCATCATCTCGTCTTCAATGCGAGTTTTTAAGGCTAAATATTTATTAGTTGGCATGAGTTTTTCTTTGAGAATCCGAGAACGGACAAAATCTGGTAGTTCTTCTAATGCTACCAAATCTATTTTTAACCAATTAGGTGCGATTTTTTCTAGAAGAGAATATGCCTCCCATTGTTGCTTTTCCGACATTCCTGTCACTGCTAAATCTAAATCAGATTGCCAATGCCAAGGGCTTTCTCCTGATAAAGAACCAAATAATATTACTTCTTTTGCTCCCTTTTCTATGAGAATTTGCTGACATTTTGCGGCTGTTTGTAATGCTTCTTGTTTTCTTTGTTCTAGAGTTTGATTGCTGTTTTCTGTATAAATGTTCTTCATATACAGCACATTCCATCTACATGAACATTAAAGCTGAACTAGGCTATTAGCCAAGAAAATTATTACCTGGCTTGCTTGTTTAAATTCCTTTAAATTTCATCTAAATTCACTCCCAAAGCTCGCAGTTTTTCCGCTAGTTTGTCTGCTCGTTGTTTTTCTTTTTCTGCTCGTTGTTTTTCTTGTTCTGCTCGTTGTTTTTCCTGTTGTGCGCTTTCAGCAAAAGTAGGAATCCAATCACCATCCTCATTATACCAACGTAGCCACAAACCTTCTGTACCTTGATATTTTCCTGACCAAACCCCTACTCCTAATTGCAATTCAGGAAACCAGAATTTTGGTTCTACCAGTTCCACTGCTTGATATTTTATGCCCATGAGTTGAAATACTCGGAGGCGATTTTCATATCTATCGAAAATAACATAGTAGGGCGATCGCAAATACTGTTCATAAGCTTGCCATTTTGTCGGTGGTTTATTCGCGCTTCTTGATGTTTGTCCTAAATCTTCTGCTTCTGTACCTGGTGATAATAATTCTACGATTAAAAATGGCGCTAGTCCTTCTTGCCAAATGACATAACTCCAGCGCATATCCTCTTGTGTTTCTGAAACGGGTACACCTAACACTAAAAACCAATCTGGTCTTTTATACCATGCAAAATGGCGCACATCATAATATAAGTTTAAATCCGTACCAATGAACATTTCTTCCTGGGGATAAACAGGAGATTGGCAGGTTTCCCGTAATAATTGTGGTTGAAAGTCATGAAATTCGTCTGGCAACCCTGGTTCCTCTGGATTTTCACTAGGTAAATCATGCATCGTCGGCAAAGTTTCCCAGGGTGGACGGGGATGAATGGTGGACTCTAATTCTTCCTCATTGTCACCCTCACTGGGTAAATCATACATGGTGGGCAGGTTTTTTTGCGGGGGTGCTTCACTTTGATACATGATTCATTACCTCCTGTGTTTCATTATACAGCATTTTTCGTTATGATGAGGTACAGATATTAATTATTAATGATAAAACCCTTATATCACAGGCATACTTCGACAAGCTCAGTACAAGTTTTGCCTGTTCATATTGTACCTCATGTAGATGGAATGTGCTGTATCTCTCCGGTAATTGAATGTGGGTAATTTGAAACCCTTTCTAGAACACCGATTCATTAATCGTAAGGGCGTATAGCATTCGGACGGAATATGAATTGGTTTCAGCGATAGGTTATCACCCGAATGCTTCGCCCCTACAAGGTAAAAACAAATTACCTAGCATTACTGAATCGACGTTCTAGGGACAATTCATGAATTGTCCCTACATGAATTGTACCTACATTCATTTTCACCAGATGTCTAATAAACATCTCCGGTAATTAATGGTTGTAGAGAGGTTGCATGCAACGTCTCCACAAGCTTCTGGAAGTCCCCATGGGGAGTGTCAAGCAGATTTACTCAGCAGTTTGGATGATAACTGTGGAGAGTAATATTCAGGAACCAGGACCTTGAGCAGAGATAAGAGAGTATCTCTGTCTTCTTCTTGGGCTGCTAAGAAAAGCTGATACAGATATGGCTCTAGCTTTGTCCAAGGTATCATTGCTTCCTGGGCGGAGTAAATTTTCGGATGTATAGTTTTTTTAACATTCTCTTCTTCAATCAACAACTCTTCATAGAGCTTCTCTCCTGGACGCAAACCTGTGATTTTAATCTCAATGTCCTTCCCTAAAACTAGACCACTGAGTTCTACCATTTGCACCGCCAGATCGTAAATTTTTACCGGTTCCCCCATATCCAAGAGGAAAACCTCTCCCCCCTCACCGAGAGCGCCAGCTTGAATGACCAGGCGAGCTGCTTCGGGAATGGACATAAAATAGCGAGTAATTTCGGGATGGGTAATAGTAATCGGTTGTCGCTGTAAAATCTGTTGTTGAAATCGGGGTACTACTGAACCCGTGCTATTTAACACATTACCAAACCTGACCATGAGCAAACGGGTGTAGGTATCCGGCTGTTTTGATAAAGCTTGCAAAATCAACTCAGCCACTCGTTTGGTTGTTCCCATCACACTGGTGGGTCGTACAGCCTTATCGGTGGAAATTAAGACAAAAGTCTCAACTTTACACTCATTGGCCGTGCGCGTAGCTACTAGTGTACCGTAAATATTGTTAATCACCCCTTGGGCAGGGTTCATTTCTACTAAAGGAACGTGCTTGTAAGCCGCAGCATGATATAAAGTATCAATATTATATTCTGTAATTACCTGTTTCAGGCGTTGGGCATCAGTTACTGAGCCTAAACAAGCAGAACAAGACAAGTTAGGGTAGGTTTCTCGTAACTCTATTTCAATGTTATATAGTGCAAATTCATTTAATTCATATAGAACTAGGTGGCGGGGTTGTTGTTGAGCAATTTGACGACAGAGTTCTGAACCAATAGAACCACCCGCTCCTGTGACTAAAACAGATTTATTTGTGATGTTGACTTGCAGTAACTTGGGATCTGGGAGAACTTCTTCTCGTCCTAAAATATCGCCTATATTGATTTCCCGGAGTTGAGCAATGGAGACTTTACCTGATATGATTTCTGCTAGAGTGGGTACTGTTTTCACTTTTATATCTAGAGCTTTAAGTTCCGCAACAATTTCTTGCTTTCTTTTGGGCGTTGCTGATGGAATTGCTAAGAGTACTAGCTGTACCTGGTACTTGTTAATTAGATATTCCAACTTCTCAGGGCTATAAACCTGAATGCCATTAATCGTATGTTTCCATAGTTGTGAATTGTCGTCCACAAAGGCTATAATCTCAAAGTTGTTATCCAAAACAAGTGCTTGGGATAGTTGAAATCCAGCTTGTCCGGCTCCATAGATAATTATTGGTTGCAGGAGTTGCTTGCTATCTGCTACACTACTAATGGGTTGAGATGGGAATTTTAATCTCAGGGGGGAACTCAAACCATATAACACCCATCGGCCTATGAGTCTGACTGTGACTATTAAAATTAGTGTGATTAAAGTATCTACTATCTGAACAGAAATAGGTAGGAAATTGAACCGGAAAACCAAATCCAGGATGATCAATCCTCCTTGTCCCAACATAACTGATTTGAAGGCTGTGTATAAAAAGGCAAATTCACTGTATTTTAGTACATTTTTGTACATTCCCAGTAGGGAAAATAACAGGATTTTTCCGGGAATCAGCGGAATAATAGAAGGGAGATATTTACCCAGTATATCCAAAGGAAATAAACTGTGGGAATCTATGGAAAATGCAATATAAATTGCCAATAAAAATAGTAGAGAGTCAGTTAAATACAGAATCAGATGCTTTTTTGTTCTTGATGAAGTTTGGAGAAAATGGGTAATATTTTTGATAAAAACAGTTTTTTTCAAAAGACTAAGCAGAAAATATGTTATTCGCATAGTTATGGATGGGAAAGTGTGATCAAACAGTTTAGAATTAAATTTGTCACAAACTAAGCATTAATAATAGAACTCTGGTGATACCATTTCTGTATGAAGATGCAATAATCAGAGTAGGGGCAATTCATGAATTGCCCCTACGGAAATATAGCGCAACCTCACATAGAATTGGTATGAAAATCAATAGACATCCCCAGAAAAGAAATTATGGAACCTATTTATGGGGGCTGGGCGAAGCTTATGGGATATCTAGATGTCTGATTTTTCCGTTAAATTAACGCCCATAAGCTTCGCCCCTACAACTTATGACAAATTAATACATTCTATTGTGGAGATATCTCATGAAATCCCCGACTTTTCGGAACACTTGTACATTACCAAAAGTCGGGGATGTTTGGGGTATATTTTTAGTAAATTGACTTAGTAAATTGACAAATTTATGATCTACTATTCCCTGTCGCCGATTGCAAGCGGGGATTGAAACTGGCTCCGGTGCGCCCGGTAACTAGCCAAACCACTGAGCGCCCTATGTCCCTAGCAATACGTGTTCGAGCTTCTCTCTGAGAGCTTTGGGAGGGTACGGGGACAGGAGTAAAGGCGATTCCCTGACTACCAAAGACAATAGTGGCGATCGCCTGGGAGCGGGGCATATGGTAGTCTGAGGTGACGAGATAGACGTGGCGAATATTGTTTTGTTGCAAAGGTGCAACCATGGTGGTAAAATTAGTAACTGTATCTGTAGCGCGATTGTCGTACTGGATGCGATCGCCTCCCTGTAGCTTTTGGTTGTGAAGGTCACCTAAGATGCGGCGGATTTCCGGTTCGCCCACGGAAACCCAAATGGGAAGGTCAGGGAATTTTTGAGCCATTTCTCGGGTGAATTTGGCTCTGCTGTCTTCCCCACTGAGCATCAAAATGGCTTGGGGTTGGGGATTTTGTTGACGTGCTATAGCTAGACGCAGGGGGATAGCAGTGGCTATTGTGAACATTCCCAAGCAACCAGCTAGGGTTAATAAGCGCAGAGGTTTGACCATATCCGTGGATAATATTTAAGCTATATGCCTATGTTAGAGGCAAATTTTTCATCTGAGACGATTTTCCCCAGATATCCGGTTATCTCACCTTTACTTAAGATATTTATGGGGGCAGGGCGAAGCTTATGGGATATCTAGATGTCTGATTTTTCCCTTAAATTATCGCCCAAATGCTTCGCCCCTACAACATCCTACAAACTCCAGTAATTTGTGGTATTTATCAAAATTTTTGTATAACAGTATCGATCGCCCCCAGGTTATTTTTAAAGGCGATCGCACCAGCACTGCTATATTTGGTAGTATATTCCTATTGTTCTTGATGTGTACCATTTAACCAAGCTTCTAGGTCAGCAATGGTGGTAAAGTCTAGGAGGGCTTCTCCTAGTGACTCCAGTTGATTCAGGTCTAAGGAACGGATTTGAGCTTCTTGGTTGAGGGACAATACTCCACAGCGACGGTTTAATAGACGGATAATTAGCTGGGCTTCACCCTCTTGTCTACCTTCGGCTTTACCTTCTTGTCTACCCTCCTTAGCTCCCAGTTGAAACACATCCCGATAGAATCTTGTCTGGGTAATATCTGCTGTTTTCAGGTCTAACAGAGTTAGGAATATACGGTAAAATAGCTTATCTGTTTTCATCTTTTTTCAGAGCCGCGATCGCACCAGCAATAGTATTAGTATAGGTAGGCGATCGCCTGTTTACTCATATTTGGTTGGTACTGTTAAGTTATAAGTTTTTAAGTTATAAGTTTTAAGTCCCAACGGGCATTCAATATTCAATATACATGCTCACGAGAGATGACAATTTCTGTAGCTCCCGGTGGAGGAAAAGGATAAAGCTCTGTTTGTCTAGAGGCAATTTGAATAAGTTGCCTGTCTACCTGCAAATTTACTAAAATTTTGGTAACTTCTCTTAGTGCTAATCTGCGAGAGAATATGCTCATGACAGTAATTAGAATCAGTTTTATATCCAATATAAATGACTGATTTTCTATATAAATCAAGCTTAATCTACTCTTCCAAGGACGAACTAGCTGATTATAGGCAATGTCAGGATCTGAGTGGTTTCTCAGTATTTCACCCAAATCGGAGAAAACTATTGAGGATATATCTGTAATACCAGGCTTCACGGAAAGTAATTTCATTTCTGTGCTTGTGTACAGGCTCACTTCTCGTCGCACATTCGGGCGTGGACCTACTAAGCTCATCTCCCCTTTGAGGACATTCCAAAGTTGAGATAGTTCATCCAACTTATACCTGCGGATAAAGTGACCAACCCGCGTAATTCTCGGATCATTAGCTGAAGTTGAATCAACCCCTATACGATCAGCATTAACAATCATTGATCGCAATTTGAGCATCTGAAAAGGCTTACCTTTGAGACCAATTCTAGTTGCTACATACAAGGGAGAACAAAAGTCCTGCAACCAAATCAGAGTACCTACAATCAGGAAAACGGGAAAACACAGAAGTAATCCGATTGTAGATGCAACTGTGTCAAACAATCTTTTCATATGTTTTTATTTTTGTTTATCGGTTGAATTTAATCTCATAAGAAGTTTGTTATATATGTGTTCAGCACTCATTTTGTATTGCGATCGCAAATAATCTTGACTGCCCACAAGAGACGAAAAACAGTCTGGTAAACCTATTCTGCAAAAAATCTGGGGAATAATACCGTTTTCCAAACAAACTTCCGCTACTGCTCCCCCTAAGCCACCTTGAATGGTATTTTCTTCAATTGTTACAATACCTCCTGTGTTTTTAACTGCATCAAATATGACTTCTTTATCCAGTGGTTTCAGTGTATGTAAACTGATAACGCGAGACTCTATTCCTTTTTCTGCCAATAGTTTTGCAGCTTTCAAGGTTTCATTGAGGATACCACCAATACTAATCAATGTGATGTCACTACCATCACGCAACTTCCTAGCTTTACCTAGTGTAAATACTTCTTCATGTTGATTAGTCATTCCTGCGCTGCTTTTATCAAGTCGCAGGTAACATGTGCCTTGGGTATTGGCTAAGGATGAAGTAGCTTCAGATGCCTCCCAGTCATCACCGGGAGCAACTATTGTTATATCTGGTAAGGCTCTGAGAATGCTCAAATCTTCAGTAGCATGATGAGAAATTCCCAATGCACCATAGCTAAAGCCGCCACCCATACAAACAATTTTCACATTGGCGTTGTGATAACAAGCATCATTGCGAATTTGTTCTAAACAACGCAGTGTAGGGAAATTGGCAAGGGAATAGGTAAAGGGTATTCGTCCTTCCAACGCTAACCCCGTCGCTAAACCTGTTAAGTTTTGTTCTGCTACGCCCACATTGAGAAATTGTTTGGGGTAACGTTGAGCAAATTTCTCAAAGACTCCAAAACCAAGATCACCAGTGAGTAGCATTATTCTTGGATCAGACTCCGCTAATTCCAACAAACGCTGGATAAAAGCATTTCTCATAGTTGTGAGTTCAACTCCTGTAGAGCTTTTTCATATTCTTCTCCTTGGGCGGAACGATAATGCCAAAGTACAGAATCTTCCATAAAGGAAACTCCTTTCCCTTTAGTGGTGTGGGCAATGATGCAATTAGGTTTGCCAAGCTCAAAGGGAATTTGTAAGCAAGCCGATTGAATTGCTGAATGATCATGTCCGTCAATTTCTTGAACGGCCCACCCAAAACTACGCCATTTGTCAGCAAAGGGTTCTAAGTTAAGGGTTTCTTTGATGGTTGTAATACTTTGAAGCTTATTGTAATCTATGATTGCAACTAAGTTATCAAGATGATGATGAGCGGCAAAAAGAATCGCTTCCCAGTTAGATCCCTCATCACACTCTCCATCACTGAGTAAGACAAAAACCCTATGGCTGAGGTCATCAAGTTTAGCCCCATAGGCCATTCCCGCACCGACAGGAAGTCCATGTCCCAAGGAACCGGTGGAAAACTCAACACCGGGAATACCCTTATGAGAAACATGACCACTAAGGTCAGAACCATCTTGATAATGAGTGTTTAGTTTCTCAACAGGGAAAAAGCCCCGTTCTGCTAGAACTGCGTACACTCCTGCTCCGGCATGGCCTTTGCTAAGTATAAAACGATCTCTTGCTGACCAAGTTGGGTTCTGAGGGTCAACCTGAAGAATTTCCCCATATAAGACCGCAAGAATATCAGCTATGGAGAATACAGAACCAATATGGGAGCTTTTTCCTAAACTGGTCATTCTCAGTGCGTGTTTACGGATTTGCTGTGCTAGTTTTTCACTTCTCACTTTTCTAATAGTTTTGATTGGAATTAAGGTATTCTTGATCTTGTTCTGAGAGATGCCAACCAAAGGCAGCAATGTTCATCTCAGTTTGCTCAGGAGTTTTAGCACCAACAATGGCAGCGGACACACTAGGTTGGTCAAGAAGCCAGCGAATGGCAACCTGTGATACTTTTTTGTTATGAATTTCACTTAATTTGTTTAACTTGTCAATAATTGACAAGTTTTTTGCTAAATTATCTGGTTGGAAATGGGGTAAACGATGCCGACGATCATCTTGACTGAATTTTGTATTTACATCATACTTACCCGTAAGTAGGCCTTGTGCCAGTGAACCGTAGGCAAAGACGTTAATGTGTTCTGTAAGGCAGTAAGGAAGTAGTTCTATTTCTGAGCTACGGTCAACCAAGTTGTATTGCAGTTCAACAAAGGGTATTTTATGCCAGCTATGAGCTTGCTTTAACAATGGCAGGGGAAAATTAGAAACTCCAAAATGTTGGATTTTGCCCATGTCTTGACATTTACACAGTGCTTCTATGGTTTCTTCAATGGGAGTGTTGGGATCAGGCCAATGAATTAAATAGATAGGAATGCAGTCAAGTTTTAGCCGCCTCAAACTATTTTCCAATGCAGTGATGACTCTATGGGGGCTGGAGTCAAGAAAAGTATGAGCGCGATTTTTTCCTAGGGAAGGTTGCCAATTAACTCCAAACTTAGAGATAATAACGACCTCATGTCTTTTAGCTCCCAAAATTTCTGCTAGTCTTTCTTCCGCCCGACCTAAACCATAGACATCGGCAACATCAAAGCAGTTAATACCTAAGTCCAAGGCTTTAGTCACGGCTTGCTCTAGTTGTTGCTCATCAACTTTTCCCCAGTCAGTCCCCCCAAGGGGTTCACAACCAAAAATGATTCGGGAAATCATCATTTCTGTGCCAAATAGGCTTACCAAATCCATGGGCAACACTTTTGTGAGTTTAGTTGTTTAGTTGTAACTTTTTTGGGGTGGTTCACAGCACAAATCTCAGTACATTAGTCTAGAGGAAAGTTCATATTCTTGACCAGGATAAAATTAGAACCAGACCCCTGCATTTTAGTTTCCTGTTGAAGCTTAATCTGACCAAATCTCACTGAGAGGTCAGAAAATGAAGATAAGGAAATCACTGAACCACCGGATATTTCGTAAATAGCATCGGCATCAAGGGATTTCAAATCATCAAGATATTCCTCCTCACTGATTCCAGCAGATTCAATTAAATAAGGGCAATGCTCAAAGAACAAAATAAAACCTTTTGCACTTGATAGTATAAGCTTCATTCCTTTGATTGCACGAGGTTCATTACCTTGAATGTCCATTTTGATAACAAACATTGATTCATAATCAACACCTGTTGATCGCAATAAACTATCAAGGCTCATACTGCTAACTTGATATGAATTCTGGACTCTGATTGGTGCAGTAGTAACCTTATGAGTCCTATTATCAGCGGAAGATCTTGCATTAATAAAAATTGTTTCTGTACTAGAAGAGTCACCAATAATCAAGTTGTGTACATCAACACCGACAAATTGATTTGTAGTAAGCGACTTTTTAAGAGCATTATAAGGCCTTAAATCTGGTTCAATTGCTATTATTTTTTTTATCAAGCCAAATCGATATAAGTCTGCTGCTGCAAGACAAAAAGCTCCGTAGTTAGCACCAACATCAATTACATAAGTCCCTTTGTTGTAAATTATTGCCTTTAAGAAAGCTGTTATTTCAGTAAGTTCATACCTTTCTCTATCGGTAAAATATTTGAAGGAAGCATTATCACGGTAGTCTAGTATCATATAATATCCACTAATATATATACTATTACCAAAAGGCAACATAAAAATCTTAATTGGAAAAGTCAAAGTCGCAATTATATCACGTAACCAGAAAGGCGACTGTCGGTACAAAGAAAATAAATGTTTTATCATTCCTGGACTCCTAATCGGTTTTCTACCTTCTAAATCTAAATAACCAGTATAATGAGTTGATTACTTCTCGAACCATACTCCTCCTCGTCCATCGGCTTTGAGGGGATTAGTAATATTGTGAACAGAGCGAAATTCATCAACAGCTTTACGGGAACCAAAACAGGTAGCATAATCATCGACAATGATCAAACCGCCAGTAACCACAAGGTCATAAAAGTTTTCTAGAGGTACTTTGGTTGACTCATACCAGTCCCCATCTAGTCGTAAAACTGCTATTTCACCCACTTGCTGGCGATAGGCTGGAACAGTATCTTGAAACCACCCTTTAACCAGATGAGTTTCTGCTTGAGGAAAGCCCAGTTTGTCAAACATAAGTTCACTGACTTGTTCTATAGTTCCTAAACAGGAGCCTTTGGGGAGGGGACGGATAAAGTTACCCGCTTTACCTCCTTCGTAATCTTCAGCAGTGGGTTCTGGTAAGCCTTCGTAGGAGTCAAATAACCATTTTTGTCGCGTCTGTTGACCCAGTAATCTATTAGTTAAAGCCATCATTGCCGATGTTCCACCCTGGGCAACGCCACACTCTACAATTGCCCCGGGTAGATTTCTCAATTCAGCTAATGCAGTTACTTCAAAAGCATTTTCTAAAGCCTTACTACCGCCCATTGTGTAGGGTAAGAGTTTCCAAGTCAGAGATGTTTTCATCCTGAGAGATTTATCTCCATAAATACGAGCGGCGAAAGCTTTAACTCCATAAAGATAGCGAAGCAAAACTTGATAAGTGCGGTAGAGAAAATCGTAGACTAACTTATAGATACTAGCAGGTAAGATTTTAGCCAAAATAGGAATTATCAATTTAGCTATTTTAGCCACAAGAGATGGATTGTAATTAATGGTAGAGAGGTTAGAGATATGGGAGTTCGGCATATGTATCACTGATGTAACTTCTACTAATTTTCTGATGAAACAAAGCTTTCTAGGTATTCAGCCAATTGATTGTAAACAACTTTGGCATCAAACAAGTTTTTAAATGTCGCGATGGAATTTTGTTTCATTGTTTCTAAACGTTCGCGGTTTTTTGATAATTGATCGAGTTCATAAGCTAGCAATTCTGGAGAATTATGATAGCTAAAACCACATTCATATTCATGAATGATATCATAAAGACTACCGTTCTCCAGACTTAATGCTATTGCCAAACCACCAGACATATATTCACCTGGTTTATTTCCAGGAGTATCAACATAGTTAATGGAGTTAATGTAGGGAGCAAGTCCAATATCTGCTATTTTTAATAGGGTGATAATTTCATGTTTATCAATCCAACCTGTAAAGTGAATATTACTGAGATTGGCAGCCTGATTTTGCCAAAATGTAAGCTTTACTCCAGAACCACAAATAATGAATTTTGCGTTTGACTTTTTCTCTTGTAATATTTTGGCTGCCTCTATTATTGGAATTAGATCAAAAGATTGACCCAGCGTACCCAAAAAAATTACCAAAACACAATCGTCATTCTTCTCAATTTCCTGACTTTGCCAAAAATTATAAGAAAATTCTTCCTGTTTCTCTGTTAATTCCTTTTCCGACCAATAACCCATCCTAAACACCCTATCATTTGTATTTCTAGATCGGTCAGCATGAGCAATTCCCCAATCGACAAAAGCATCAGTCAAACCAACAATACCCGTTGCATGACTACAGGCTTGTTTTAATTGCCACACCATGGGAATAAAAGCTAGACTCAGCAGAGACCTGAGGTAAGTTGGGAAAAAGTCGTAAATTACGTCTGGCCATAAATCACGAATATCGAGAACAACTGGAATACCGAACTTTAAACCGTACTGGACTGCTTCCCTAGCCAATTCTATAGTTGGAACAGAAGCCAGAATTATATCTGGTTTATCAGTGTCTTTATAAGCAAGTAATTTAAACCTTCTTGCCATCAAAATGTTGTCTATTATCCTGGATATGGAAAGGTTTTTTTGATAACCAAAACCTCGGACATATTGGATATGATAGTTATTCGACACTTCTACACGAGTATCTGTTTTATATCTATGGCAATGCTTAAAATGATTAAAAGTTGATGTCCACCATATAACTGTATGGCCGCGTTCAGCTAGCACCTTGGCAATCATACCTGTTCTCATAATTCTAGCATCGCCAAGGCCATCATGAGGTGTAGATTCGGAACGTTGAATAAGCCAAATTTTCATAAATTAAGTTTAAGAGATTCTTGCTATGTGATTTATACTTGCTTATTACTTATAATAAAATAAGGAAGAAGCTAAAAATAAGCAATGATCCATGCTGATGTAATACTAAGTATCTCTGTATCTTTTTGGGAAAAGAAAGAGTCTAAAGTGATTTCATTGAGAGAACTCCTGGCATCCAAACTTTCATTTACTTCATCTAATAAAATTGAAGTGTCTAAGTCTACAAACAATTTTCTAAAATCATCGTGGCGTAATCTATTCATATACATATATCTATTACCGGCAATTCTATTCCATTCACTATCCGAAAATTGCAAAAAGTTAATAGCAGAAATGGATTTATCTGAATGGGAAAAGTGATCGCTGTAATCTATTTTGTGTACAAACAGCCCATTACTATTTAATACTCTTTTACCCTCCTTAATAATTGCCTTAATTATTTCTGGGGGAATATGCTCAAAGACAGTATAGGATGTGTGAAAGTCAATAGAGTTTGAGGGTATGCTCAGTTGGGAAGCGTCCCCCGGTGCGATATAATCAACATTAATAAATTTTAATAAATCATGCAAATTGAAGGGGGATTGAGTGAATTCAATCAGAAGATTTAAGCGATTATTGACAATACGGTTCTCAAACAAATCTTCAATTTGAGTAGCATGATTTTTGATATATTCTAAATCTGCTTTAACAAGTTCCTCTTTTAAATAAGGGTTTAAATCGACAGTAATAATTTTTTCTGCTCCTAACAGCCAAAATGCTAGAGGAGTATTAATTCTCCTTCCTGTACCTACCTCTAAAAATGTAGCCCCTACAGGTGATTGACCGACATTTTCAATGTGTTTACACGTTTCCATTCCCGCTTGTAGTCTGCTCATGGGATTAAGCTTATTCTTTTTTAAAGAGCCAAAGTTTCTTTGTATCCAGTAATAGGTAGAATAGGAGATATTTGGGGGGAGAAGACTGACTAGATTCTGTATTTTGGCTTTTAATTTCCAGTTCATAATTAGGTTAGAATTGTATAAACTAATTGGTTAACTGAGGTAAGACTAGGTAAAAATTAAATTGTAAAAGTTACATCTTTTGACTGAGTATTTCTACTATTTTGTAGCTGGAGTTACCACTCCCATAAAGTTCTTGGGAATAATCAAATTCAGAGTTATAAATATGTTTTTCGGCATCTATAATCTTCTCAAAACTAGCCCCTGTTAATATATTCACACCACCTTTCACTAATTCCACCCATTCGGTCTCCTCGCGTAAAGTAACACAGGGCTTACAGAAAAAATATGCTTCTTTTTGCACTCCACCGCTATCAGTAAAAACTCCCTGACAATGACTTAACAAAGTAATCATATCAAAATAACCTACAGGCTGTAGAAACCGAATATGATTAAATTGTGTGTGTTCTAATAACTTGCGGGTTCGGGGATGCAAAGGGAGAACCACAGGAGTTGTTTGAGAAATCAAGTTTAAAGCTTGCAGAATATGCTCAAGACGATCAGGGTTATCTGTATTTTCCGCTCTGTGAATCGTAGCTAGATAAAATTGACTCTTTAGTTCACTGATTAACTGGTTGGTGGCATTGGTGGCTGGGGCAATATTCCGGTAAAATAGAGCAGCATCATACATGACATCCCCAACATGACACACCCGGGTTGAACTACTGTCAACAATACCTTCCTGTGCTAAATTGG
This sequence comes from Sphaerospermopsis sp. LEGE 00249, assembly GCF_014299995.1. Classification (NCBI taxonomy): domain Bacteria; kingdom Bacillati; phylum Cyanobacteriota; class Cyanophyceae; order Nostocales; family Aphanizomenonaceae; genus Sphaerospermopsis; species Sphaerospermopsis sp. LEGE 00249. Next base: position 15,005 of record NZ_JACJUZ010000057.1, read on the forward strand.
CAATGGCGGTGTGGGTGGGACAAAATAACCAATGAGAAATGTGATCAGTAAGAACTCGATTAATTTCTTCTGGCATTTGGCGATTGAAGGAACGTAACCCCGCTTCCACATGAGCTACAGGAATATGGAGTTTAGCCGCTGCCAATGCCCCAGCTAAGGTGGAGTTAGTGTCACCATATACTAGAACTACATCGGGGGTTTCCTTCACCATGACTTGCTCAATTTTTGAGAGCATTTGACCGGTCATTGCGCCGTGGGAACCCCCGCCAATTCCCAGATGATATTGGGGTGAGGGAATTTGCATTTCGGTGAAAAAGACATCAGACATATTAAAGTCGTAATGTTGACCGGTATGGACTAGTATTTCTTGAATATGGGAGTCTGCATATTCCTTAATGGCACGGGAGACCGTTGCGGCTTTGATAAATTGCGGTCTAGCTCCCACAATGGTCAAAATTTTCATAGCTGTGTTGGTAAAAGCTCTTGGTAAAGGGATAGTAGTTTTTGAGATTCCTGCTCCCAGTTATATTTATTTTCCACTGCTTCGCGTCCATTTTTCCCCATTTCTGCCGCCGCTTGGGGATGATTGATTAAATATTGGATAGCTGCGCTAATTTCTTGGGGATTGAGGGGATCAACACAAATCCCACAGTTATTACCTTCAATAATTTCCCGCCAGAGGGGAAAGTTAGAGGCAATGACTGGAATCCCGGCTGACATGTACTCAAACATTTTATTAGGCTGTGCATCCACATGATTGGGTGCTGGATGAAAAAGAACTAAACCAGCTACTGAGCGAGATAAAACATTAGCAACCTCTTGCCTGTTTAATTGGCCTAGTGATCGAACATTTTGCCATCCAGTTAAAGACTCTGCCTTAGCTTTTTCACCTGCATTGCTAAAGGTTCCTCCCAATAGTAAGGTGGCATTTGTCATACCAATAGCTTGCACCATTTCCAAGATTCCTCGAATTTGGCAAATACCCCCCACGTAACAAACGCTTTTTTCCTTTTCCGGTGAAGACGATTCTGGTGTCACTAATTCTGTTAATATAGGGTAGTTATTAATGTCAATAGTTAAGGGATTTAACTTTAAAAATCGCTGCCGAATAAATGGTGTAGCGGTAACAATGGCATCAAACTTGGGGGCAGCGAAATTTTCCAGTTTTTCAATTACCCAGCTAATTGTAAATCTGATCAGATGAGGTATATAATCTTTACCCAAGGTTTGACGGGGGACATCCTCATGGACATCATAAATAACTTTTTTACCTTGCAACTTGAGGAGTAACCCAACGGGAATTAATTCAGGATCGTGGAAATGATATATCTGGGCATTAACTTTTAAGGCTGCGCGATAGACATCATAAACTGTTTTTGTAAATCGTAAGATGCGACTACCTTTCAGTTTTGTTACTCCTCTTAAATTAACTGAGTTTTTAATTTCATTAGGAGCATTGGGAGCCACTAAATACACTGTATAGTTTTTAGATAAAGATTCGCATTCTTTTAAGAAGATGCGAGTATCTTGCCACAGGTGAACGGATGTCATCTGACAGATTATTGCTGAGGTGAGATTGTTCATGTATTATTAAATTTCTTATTTTAAGAATAAGCACCTGATTTTTTACCCGTTGATTTTTCAACAAATTTCTGAATATTTTTGATGATTCTTTGATATAAATCCCAATTATTAAAATCTGTGTAATGACGATTGGGAAGGATCATTAATTGATTAAAATCATCACGAGGAATCCGCAGTTTTTTACAAAAGAAAGTAATATCAGTTTCTAATTCATCTGGATGATATAGAGGCTCCTCTAATTTAGACAAAGCATCCGACCTAGACATTTGTCCAGAGACAATCAAACTAGAAAGATGAGGGCGGCGTTTATCATAGCCAAACTTCACAGGTAAATAATAGTTTTGGAAGAACTTAGTAAATAAAGACTCACCATGCTTTCTCCCGTAAGCACGCCAGCCAATTTTTTCCTGCAATTCCACAATTGCTTTTCCTTTGTGATAAGGAAGATAATTTAACGGGCGTACAACCTGCATCTTTTTAATAAATGGATACCCCAAGTAATAATCAAAAAAACTAATTGTGTGATAATTCTTCAGGGGTATCTGTCCAAATCTTTGATGTATTGACCGCAGATTAATACTATCCATAGCTGAACCATGCCAAGCTTTGGGAAAAATTGCCTCTGTGGCAATATTACCGCCGCTTAAGACATAGCGAATGTCATTCTGGACGGCAAAATGATACATATTGGCGAAAAAAGCATGATCTTGGGGGACATCTTGATTTGATATTGCCGACTTGAGATAGGCTAATTGTAAATCCCGCATTTCTTCCCAATCAATGACATGGGTGTATAGATCATAGTTGCAATACTTGACGATGGCTTCAATATTTGCCACTGCTAATTCACTATTCCAACCTGCATCAACGTGAACCACTAGGGGACGTAAACCCCATTCATGAACCTTAAGGGCAAGATATGAACTGTCTACACCCCCACTCAAACCTAAAATACAGTCATAGGAGCGCCCTTGTCCAAAGGTTTTGATTTTTTGAAAAATCTGCTGTAATTTCTGATTCCCTTCCTCGTTAGGAAACCAGTTTGGCTTAGTTACCTGCTCAAAATCATGACAGTGATTACACACTCCTTGGTCATCAAAGGTGATTTCTGGGTCAGTGGTATCCATGACACAACGAGTACAAATTTCGTAGGCTCTCACCATAAATTTTATTATTTAAAGTTATTATTGTAAGTCAACTCAGTTAAAAAGTGAGTAAATTAACCAATTGGGTATATTGAGGATAGGTGATCAATACAGCCCGATGGGGACCGTGAAACACAAAGAATGAGCCAGCAGCTACAGCACTCGCCCCTGCTTTGACGGCGGATTGAATGTCAGTTAGACTACCAACACCCCCGATGGCAATTAGGGGAACGGTGCAGACCGATGCTGCTGTTGCAATCAGTTGCAAGTCCATCCCGGTCATGGCACCATCTTTGTCTACGGAATTTAGCAAAATTTCCCCTGCTCCAGCTTGAGTGGCTTGGCGGAGGAAATCTAACCAATCCATGCTGATAATTTTTCCTTGGGTGGAACTATACAGCTTATACTGTCCCAGGAGATTTTTTTTGATGTCAATGGATACTACTACACTTTGGTTACCAAATCTAGATGTAATCTCCCTGACTAAGTTACAATCACTAATAATACTGGTTTGTAAACTAATTTTCTCTACCCCAGCAGCAAATAAACGCTGGGCTTGCTCAACAGTTTTAATACCTCCCCCATAGCACAGGGGCATAAAACATTCCCCAGCAAATTCCTCTATGAGTTGATAGTTGGGTTCTTGTCCCAGTTTACTGGCTTGAATATCAATAACTATTAACTCATCTACCTCTTTCTCGTTGAAAATACGGATCGCATTGATCGGATCACCAACATATTTAGGGTTAGAGAATTTTTGAGTCTTGACTAAGCCATTATTTTGCAATAGAAGGCAAGGAATAACTCGATGTTTTAACATGATGTGGTTACATCTCTACAAAGTTTTTCATTAATCCCATCCCAAAACGATGGCTTTTTTCTGGGTGAAATTGTACTCCATAGATGTTACCATCGGCATAACTTGATGGGAAGGCATAGCCATACTCAGTATATGTGAGGATGTCTGTTTCTCTACTACACACTGCATGATAGGAATGAGTGAAATAAAAACGCTGTTCCTCCTGGTTATCTACGAGCAGGGGGGTAGTTTTTTTCACTTTGATGATATTCCAGCCTACATGGGGGACTGGCAATTGACAGGGGTTGGGAAATGAAAATCGGTGAAATTCGGCATTAATTAAACCCAGTCCTGGTAAATTACCTTCTTCACTCCCCCGGGATAGTAGCTGCATTCCTAGACATATACCTAGTAATGGGATTCCACCCAGGGCTTGGTCTTGAATTAAGCTCAACAGGTCAAGTGATTTGAGTTGATTAATTCCGTGGTCGAAAGCTCCCACTCCGGGAAGAATCAGTTTTGATGCCTTGAGGATGTCTTCTTTTTGGTGGGAGATGATGGCTTGTCCACCTACTTTACGAATCATGTTCCACACTGAGGCAATATTTCCTAAGCCTGAGTTAATGATGACAATCATGTTCTAAATTTACTTAAATGATGTATTGCTGATATGCCGCCAGCATCACCTTTTCTTGCTCTTCCCAGCAAAACTCCTGGCTGGTCTTGGTTAACTGATTTTTCAAATAGTCTCTATCCATGGATGCTAATTTGCTGAGGGCATTTAAGAATGATTCTCTACTCCCATCTTCCATAACTACTCCTACTTGACTAGAGGATACTACTTCCCTCATCTCTGGTAAGTTAGATACCATCACGGGAATTTGTGCCATGATGTAATCTTAACGATTTGGATGGCACAAGGAGAGCCGAAAAATATACAAGAATCCAAGATGCGCCCAATGAACCAGTTGTCATATGATTCATTAATATGAAAAAAAAGATAAAAAAGATAAATTTTTCTTCCAAACTAAGCCCAAAAACTTTTTCAAATTTCTTTCTTGCTCGAAGTATATACAAAACAGGAGTAAAAAAGAAAATAAAACCAATGATTCCATATTCACACAATAGTTCTAAAATAATGTTGTGTGGATACATAATTTGTTTTGCATCATAGTATCCCATATAAGCTGAAAAACTATTTATTCCACCTCCAAAAAGAACAGAAAAAGCGTTTTCAATAAATAAGTTCCAAGCAGTGCTAAACAATAACAGCCTCATGGAGGAATCACTTTCTGTATCACTTAATATCAGTAGCCTTTGAATAGTTGGAAGGTTTACCGTTAAATCAGTAGGCAACAATGGTATTACAATGATATTGAGAAAAAAGATCAAGAAAATGATAAAAAATAAAATAATAAGTGCTTTTTTTATCCTTCTGAGCGAGTACAATAATTTAGCAAAATATCGAATCAATAATATTGAAAATACTACTAGTAAAGATACTAAAGAAGATCTGCCACCAGTCAATAACATTCCAAATACTGTAAGTATAACAGACATAATTGCAACAAGTTTAAGTATTCTTCTTTTTGAAGATAAAACTAAATATAACCCCGACAAATTATTGATACCAAGATACATATTTGTATTTTGGTATCCGTAATTATTCTCATTTATTTGAGAGGACTGGTAAAAAATAGATTGGAAAGAGTTTGAGCTAAGAGACAAGGTACCATTTATCAATGCAATAGCTAAGAATATCGTATATACAAATGAGACTGCGTATAAAATTAATAAAATTTTATTTTTGTTATCACGACAAGACAATGAAAATAGAGCAAATAATGGATTAATAAAGGCTATATTTCTAATGACACTTGTCGTATCTAGGGCATCTCCGGCAAAACCATAACTGAGTAAAGAGTAAACTGGAAAAAGTAGATATAAAGAAAAAATAGTCCATTCATTTCTTGATTTTATTCTTTTTTGCAAGAAAATAACTAAAATATTTAAAACAATCAATAACAAAAAAACAGTTTGTTTAATGTTTGGTTGTTGCAATGATTTAAAAAAATATGAAAGTGGCAAATAGGAAATAAAAAATACACAGATAATTGAAAGTATTGAAGTTATTTGTTTTTGTAAAGTAAGCATTTCTAAAATGATTTTCAAATTTCCAATAAATTTTGAGATAAATTACAGCAGATTGTATATCATTTACCTAGAGGTGCTAAAAAATTCGAGCCAGAAGCAATATAAAAAGAAGCAAATAGGTAAATGACGTAGTAAAAACTACCGAAAACAGTATAAAAAAAGATTGCATTTTCCATAGAAGGAGAATAGGTGAAAACGAGATAAGAGATGATAATCCCTACAACTTGAAAGGTCAAATCAATGAACTGACCTTTTTTGGAGAAGAATAAAACATAACTCAAGGGAGAAGATATAAAAACAAAAAAGTATAGAATTGACAAAGTTTCGGCATACTGTCCTGCAATAATCCAATCGTGACCGAATACAAGCTCAAATATATTGCTTCCGAAGAAATGCAACAATAAAAATGGAAAAAACGAAATGACTATTAGTGACTTTAGTGTTCTTAGGTAAACGTATTTACATTCACCCTTTTCTCGAAAATCTTTCCCCGCATTATCTTTAAAGACAGTTAATACCGAATTGCCTAGTAAACCAATTGGAACAGCAAGCGAACGAAGAGTGAGAGAATACACTGCTACGCTTAATGAACCAAATCTTGTTGCAGTAATAATAACTGGGAATTGGCTACTAAGAGAACTAATTAATTCAGAAGGAAAAGAAAAAGTTATGAAGTGATAATTTTCTACGAATGTTTTTTTAAAAGAGGATATAGATATGTTAGCGAGGTCACCAATTGAAATACTAAGTAGTTTTGCTGTAAATAGGACTGACACTATAGACCATAAAACTGCAGAATAAACCAATCCATTAATTTTCCATCCAAGTAATGTAGCTAATATCTGCGATAGTGATATAGACACAGCAAAGAAAATTTTTGACTTATTCAAAAGGTCGAATTTTGATCTGTAAATAGAGACAGCCTGTAAGGTACGATTAAAAGCCATTGCGAGCGAGTAAATAACAACACTTGCAACAAAACCAAAAATTAAGTTATCTGCATTAGCAGGGGCAAAAAAATTAAACAAAGAAGCTACTGTAAAGACGGTAAAACATACAACTAGTCCAATTACAAAAGCAAACTGCAACAATTCATTGACATATCTATCTTCATGAGCAACAAAAATAGATTTATCCAGTCCAGCATTGATTGTTACCATCACAATACTGGAGATTGCCATCCATGTAAAATACGAACCCAAAGCATCTTTACTAAGTATTCGCGCAAGTAAAACTACTGCCAACATTGGAATTACCTGTGATAAGGACGTCCCAAACATAACCGTGAAAACATTACGCCAAAAAGGAGTAATTTTTATATGTTTCATATAGAGAAAAGTCTAGTTGTTATTAAAGCTTTTGTGATTCTCTTATTGAGCAATGCTGGATTTAATATTATAATTCATTCCGTAAACAGGGAGATACAGTAGATTCGAGGTTTATGAGGTACAGTAGCCGATTGAACTTCAAGTTTTAAAACCAACTATTAAGATTGGTGTACCTCATTTACTCCAAAAGTGCTGTATGTATACTTAACTTTTTCTAAATTAAGACTTTCTTGTGTAATCTATTACGAAACTCGTTACTGCTACAACAGTTTCATTTTTCATTTCTGGCCAAATGGGCAAACTCAAAACTTCTGTAGCTAACAAATCACTAACCGGGTTAACAGGATACTCCCCTTGATAAACAGGTAACTTGTCCTGGGGAATGGGATAATAAATCATGGAGCCGATGCCCTCACCGGCCAAGTACTGCTGTACACCGTCCCGATTACCCCCAGTTATCCTAATGGTATACTGGTGAAACACATGACCATCTGTAATTACTGGAGTAATCACACCCGAAACATCAGCCAACAAATCATTGTAAACTTTAGCCGCCCGTCGCCGTCCCTGATTCCACTGGTCAATATACTGTAACTTCACCCGTAAAATCGCCGCTTGCAGGGTATCTAACCGGGAATTGTAACCTAATATCTCATTGTGATATTTCTTTTTTGCCCCATGTACTCGCAACATCCGGGCTAATTCTGCTACTTGGTCATCATTTGTGACTACCATACCCCCATCCCCATAACAGCCCAAATTCTTAGAAGGGAAAAAGGAATAAGCACCTACATCACCAATAGTTCCGGTAAACTTACCTTGAATAGCATCCCTAGTACTTTCTTGACAATCCTCCTCACACCCAGGACAGGCACCATAATACCTGGCTCCAAAGGACTGAGCGCAATCTTCAATCACCTTTAACCCATACTCCTGGGCAATATCCATAATTTGCCCCATAGCGGCGGGATTACCATAGAGATGCACAGGCATAATCGCCTTGGTCTTAGATGTAATATGTTTCCTGATAGCTTCTGGGTCAATGTTAAAACTCCGGGTTTCAATATCAGCAAAGATTGGCTTTGCACCCACGTTACTGATAGATTCAGCCGTAGCAAAAAAAGAAAAGGGTGTAGTAATTACCTCATCCCCCGCCCCAATACCCAGGGCGCGTAAACCAATCACCAAGGCATCTGTGCCGGAGTTAACAGCAATTGTATGTTTTACCCCTAAATACTCTGCCACCTCCTGCTCAAACAGCTTGACATCAGGACCCATAATAAATTGACCAGATTCCAAGACTCGATTCATCGCTGCTTGCACTTGGTCTTTAATTTGCTCGTATTGAGGTTTGAGGTCAAGAACAGGAATTTTCATGGTTTGGTAAATGGTTTGGTAAATAAATTAGTAAATAAAATTGTTGAATGGGATATTAGAACGGGACTGGGCAATTAATTCGCCGACAACTTGATGACCTGATTTGCCGATAATTGCTGATACTTGACCTCTGTAGAATCTACAGCATAGCCATCTGCATCAAACTCCAATACATCACCATAGGCGCTCATCCAACCGATGATTCTGGCTGGAACTCCAGCTACCATAGCATAAGCAGGAACATCTTTTGTCACCACTGCACCCGCAGCCACGAAAGCACACTCATGGAGAGTGACACCACAAACAATAGTCGCATTAGCCCCAATACTCGCACCCCGTTTCACTAAAGTTTGGCGATAATCATTGCTGGTATTGCGAGGATATTCACAACGCGGCGTTTTAATATTAGTGAATACCATACTCGGTCCGCAGAATACATAATCTTCTAAAATCACCCCTTCATATAGGGAGACATTATTTTGAATTTTGCAGTTGTTGCCCACCACCACATTATTAGCAACCAGCACATTTTGTCCTAAATTGCAATTCTTACCGATTTTCGCCTTGCCAAATACATGGCAAAAGTGCCAGATTTTCGTACCTTCACCAATTTGGGCACCTTCATCTACATAAGCGGATTCATGGGCAAAATAATTAACCACGTAATATCTCCTGAGCTTTTTCTAAAATTTCCACTACCGCTACTCCATTCCATCCATCAGAAAGGGGCTTTTTACGGGTTTGCAAACAGTCTAAAAAATGTTCACATTCGATTTTCAAAGGCTCTGAATTTGCCACATCCACAACTTGACTGCCCTGATCACGGTTATTAAGTTGGTCATCTACACCCTTGTGATATATAGTCACCTTTTGAGCAACTTCATCATAAACGAGCATTTCTTGTTCCGTAATTACTGTTGTGCTGCGTAGTAACTCAGGCCAATACCAAGAAGAATGGAGGTGAGCAGTTTGCCCGCTCTCAAAGACAATATCAACATAAACATTATCTTCAATTCCCGGTTGTAACATAGCCTGACCGCTGGCTTGCACTCTCGATAGAGTGGGATTACCCAATAAATCCAGGACAACCGATACATCATGGGGTGCAAAAGACCACCAAACGTTTTCTTCCCTACGTACTTTACCCAACTTGGCTCTTTGGGTGGCAACATGAAGCACTTTCCCGCCTTTCCCTTGGGCTAAGTAATTCCGCATCCAAGTAATAGCAGGTTGATAGAGGAGTAAATGCCCCACCATGAGGATACGCCCCTGTTGATCAGCATATTCAGCCAGGGATTTTGCCTCTTGAGTCCTTAGAGTCATGGGCTTTTCGACAAACACATCCTTACCTGCTTTTAAGGCTGTCATAGCCAACTGGTAGTGGGTGGGGGCGGGAGTTGCTAACACCACTGCCGAAACATCACTTTCTAAGACTCCTGCAAAATCCGTATAAGTTTTGACTTGTGGATATTTGCTTTCAACTTGCTGGCGTAAATCTGGGTTCATTTCCGCCACCCCAGCCAAAGCACCCAAATTATAAAAGTTGTGAATCAGATTTTTACCCCAATTCCCAGCCCCCACCACAATTACTTGTTTCATATTACTTGTCTCATAATAGTATCACCTTGTCTTTGTCACAGTCTAATTTTCTGGTTACTCCCCGGGTATCCAATACGGCAGAAGCATGACTAACCAAGTTATGGTAATCAATATCACTGTGATCAGTGGTAATAATTACCAGCTCGTAACTTGCCAAGGTGTCATTATTTAATGGTACAGAATTAAATTTTTGTCCCTGAATATAAATTTCGGGAACAAAGGAGTCGTGATAAGCAATTTCTACTCCATCTTCTAACAATTGAGTCATCACATGAATAGCAGGAGATTCTCGCCAGTCGCCCAAGTCTTTTTTATACGCCACACCAAGAATCAATACCTTAGCCCTGCTAGGCGCTACCCCTAATTTATTTAACACCCTACAGGTTTTTTCTCTGACAAACTCCGGCATTTTGCGGTTGATTTCCCCTGCCAAAGCAATAAAATGGGTATCAAAGTTAAATTCCTTCGCCTTCCATTCTAAATAGTGCGGGTCAATGGGGATACAGTGTCCACCTACCCCTGGACCAGGATAAAAGGGCATAATCCCAAAGGGTTTAGTATTGGCGGCATCTAATACTTCCCAGACATCTATACCCATGCGATCGCACAATAAAGCCAGTTCATTCACTAAGGCAATATTCACAGCGCGGAAAGTATTTTCAAACACTTTGACTAACTCTGCTGCTTTAGCACTATTTACCGGCACAACATGGTCAATGGTTTGCTCATAAAACAACTTAGCGACTGTCAGAGAATTAGGGTCAGAAGCTCCAACAACTTTATTAGTATTCTTGGTGGTATAGCGTTTATTACCAGGGTCTACCCTTTCTGGTGAATGGGCGAGAAAGAAGTCTACTCCTTGTCTAAGTCCTGTCTCCTCTAACAACGGGCGCATAATTTCATCAGTTGTTCCGGGATAAGTCGTAGATTCTAAAGTAACTAATTGCCCCGGTCTCAACCATTTAGCAATGCCTTTAGTGACACCTTCCACATAGCTTAAGTCTGGTGTGAGGTTTTTTGTTAAGGGTGTGGGAACACAAATTACTAGTACATCTATTTCTGGTACAACACCAAATCCTGTGACTGCTTTGAGTTTCCCATCACTAACTACTTGTTTGAGGTCATCATCTTTGACATCACTAATATAATTATCAGCATTATTTACTCTTTCGGATCTCACAGGATTTTGCTCAATACCAATCACCTGAAATCCCACCTTTGCTTTTTCCACTGCAAAAGGTAAGCCTACATAACCCAGTCCAATAACACCGATAACGGCTTTGCGGTTGATTATTTTCTCTTTCAATTCGTGCAAAATTGTCATGTTAAATTTTTGTATTAGCAATAATCTGGATAAAAACGGCATCAGTACAGCAGGTCATAAAATCTGAGTTGAAAAGACATCTCTACAAAGATTAGTCGATCGCCCATAAACATTTTCCATGTTTCAGAAAGCGGATGTAACTTAACCCTTAAGTTCTAACGCTCTGCTGCTATTGATAAATTAAATTGACAAATCACACAAAAATCCTTAACCCTCTTCCTAGTCGGTTAAAAACCGACTTCAGCTTTTAGCCAGGGAATTCATTCCCCGGCTTCCTGGTTTTTGTGTTTAGTGGAGGTTAATTTAACTTCAGTTTGTTGTTCTGATCCTGAAATTGTGGTTCTCAGTCCCGTATGTTTATTCTATGTAATCTCAGATTTAAATCATACGTAATGGCGATCGCCCTAGCACTGTTGCACTAAGCCGATCGCCCCTTGGTACAGTCAACCGTCAACCGTCATCAGTCAAGAAAGGCTTTCCAACCAAGTCTGTAACTGTTCCACATCCCTAAAGTCTAATAATTCTTCTGCTAAACTTTCCAGTTGCTCTACTGGTAGCATCTGAATTTGCTGTTTGAGTGTATCATCCAAGGTTCCTAAGCGACGCTGTAACAGACGTATAACTAATTGGGTTTCCCCTTCAAGTCGTCCCTGTTGTAATCCCTGTTGTAATCCCTGTTTTCCCCCTGCTGTAATCCCTCTTTCAATATTTCCTCATACCAGGGTGATTCTCTTAATACTGTCATGTCCCACCTCATGATTTGTTGAACTAAGGGAATATCCAATACAAAACTAGCAAAAAATGATAATAACGGTTCTAACTCTTGCAGTTGCTCATCCTGTCTTAACTCTCTCACCGCTTGGCGTAATTTCTCTTCCCTATTTCCACCCTGCAAAATTGGTACAAATTCTCACCAATAAACCGCGATCGCCACTCACTCCGGCTAGGGGCTGAATTCATTTGGTAATAATTTAATTACAAACTCTAGCACTGTCGCAGCCATCTGCAAGGCTTCTTCAGCTTCATACCTTTCCGGCTCAATTATGTCCCCTGGGTAGCGAAATTCGGTGGCGTAAGGTGTTAGAGTGTCCGCCATATCTTCCAAATCCTGAAAATGTGGTTCAAAAACTGAACACATCTCTACTAAAACACCCAGATCATGGGTTTTCTTAAATACTAAATCTTGATGTGTCAAATAAGCTTTTAATGCTTTCTCGGCACTCTGTTGACAATGATAAACAACAGCATCTAATAATGATACTTCATTTTCAATGAGTATGCGGGCAACCTTAATATCTCGCTGACTTTTAATTATCCACTGCCTAACCTCCTCATCATTAGGACTATCCATAAAGGATTTTACCTTGACTGAGTGCCTGACTAACTAATGAACTTGCTACGGTGGACTTTCTTTCTACTTCTGCACGGGTCATAACCAGAATATCTTTTGGTATACCAATCCCATGGAGGGCTTTATATGCTTGACGCGCCCGACGATAGCGGGGTTCATTGGAATCGGAGATAATCACTAACAAATCAACATCACTATCTTCCGTAGGTTCACCATAAGCATAGGAACCAAATAAAATTACCTGTTCTGGATTCAGGGCAGAAACTAGCCGTTGGGTAATATCATCCAATAACTCGCCTGTTATTATTTTTGCAGGTATATTCTCTGTATTCATACAGTCTCTCATACAAAACTAGCAAAAAATGACAATAACGGTTCTAACTCTTGCAGTTGCTCATCCTGTCTTAACTCTCTCACCGCTTGGCGTAATTTCTCTTCCCTATTTCCACCCTGCAAAATTGGCACAAATGGCAATAGGGTTGATATCTTATGCTCAAATACCAGTGTAAAACGATCGCTTTAGTTATAATACACATGGTTGAGCGATCGCCTGTTAACATTCCTTAGCCTAGCTCTATCTCGTGCGGGTTAATCCCTAAACTCCGTAGGTGAGCCGCCAGACGTTCTGCCCGTTGGCGTTCCTGTTCTGCCCGTTGGCGTTCTTGTGCTACTTGTTGCTGGGCTAATTCTGCCCGTTGGCGTTCCTGTTCTGCCCGTTGGCGTTCCTGTTCTACTTGTTGCTGGGCTAATTCTGCCCGTTGGCGTTCGTTTTCTGCCTGTTGGCGTTCCTGTTCTACTTGTTGCTGGGCTAATTCTGCCCGTTGGCGTTCTTGTTCTACAGGTGTAGGAATCCAATTCCCCTCCCCGTCATACCACCGCAACCAGCGGCGATGTACCCCTTGATAAATCCCCTCCCATAGTCCTAAACCTAACTCGGCTTCTTTGAGCCATATTCCCACCCCTTGGGGGCTTAACTCTTGATATTCATTCACTACTAACCCAAAGGCTTGTAACTCATCTGTGTAGCGATTAAATACTATGTAATAGGGAATCCTTAACATCCTTTCATACACCGTCCACTTATTAGGCGGTTGGTTCACTTCCCTGAAACTGCGCCCTAGGTCTTCTTTTTCTGTCCCTGGTGAGAGTAATTCGACTACCACAAAGGGGTAAATTCCCTCCTGCCATGTTACATAACTTAACCTTAAATCTTGGCCATCATAGAGCCTGGATACTCCCAAGACAGCAAACCAATCTGGACGTTTATACCATTGGGGGTGTCGGGAGTCATAATATAAATTTAGGTCACTGGCTGTGAATACCTGATCTTCTTTATAGGTGGGAGGGCGAAAGGTCAGCCGCAGTAACTCTGGTTGTAGTAAGTGAAATTCGTCCGGCAAACCAGGCTCCTCTGGGTCTTCGCTCGGTAAGTCATACATGGTGGGTAGAACTTCCCGGGGTGATAAAGGCGGTGAATATTGATACATATAAGAAAATTGTAATATCCCAGTTTGGATAATGCTCACGCATTTTTATGGATTCATAGCTCTCTTCAAGCTGTCCTACTTAAGTGTTTTCTCCACTGAGAGGATACCGTTATGTGGGCTTTCTTACTTCTCAGACATCCTCTGAGTTATTGATTATCTTGTAACCATTTTTCTAAATCTGACATATTTGTAAAATCTAATAAAGCTTCTCCTAAAGATTCTAATTCAGGAATAGAGAGCGATCGCACTTTAAATTCTAAATCTTCTGATATGTTTCCACAACGGCGGTTTAACAGGCGAATAGCGAGATTAGCTTCTCATTTTTGTACACCACGTTTCTCGCCACGTTTCTCGTGGATTTGCAAAACCTCTTGATAAAAACGAGTTGGAGTCACATCAGCTTCTCTCAGATTAAGCATTTTTTGAATCTCCTCTATGGAGAATTTAGTGTTAGGCAATGATCAATGATCCATGTTTTTAATGGGCAACGCCACGTGAACATCGGGGACGACACGAATATCGGGACGACCTTCAACTGGATACCACAGCAGATGTCCTGCCACAAAAATGGTCTCGTCATTGGCAAAGAGGGACTCGATATTGTCTTTAATCTAAAACCTTGATGAAACCTTCATCAAACCTTTACTAGCTTTAATAATATTGGCTCTACTAGAGTGGTTATGGTAAAATAATATAAATAAACCGGATAGCGGACGATAATGTTATACTAATTAACAGTCTGAAGTGATTATCACAAAAGAGTCTTGGAATTAATTAAGATTAAGAAAGTTCAAAAAGATTGAAATAAAAATTAGTGATTTAATAAATATGCCATCTAATCCATATTACGAAAGTTATTAATCTTGAAGATATCAAGGTTGTTAATTATGATTTTATTACTGATGATGAAATAGTTATAGAAATCGAAAATAAGCAAAAAGAGGGAAAATGTCCTCACTGTGAAAATACAACCGATAAAATTCATCAAAATGATTGGTATACAGTCAGAGATATACCCCTGAGTGATTATCAAGTATTGTTAAAAGTAAATCGTCGGCAATTGAGATGTACAAAATGTCAGAAGGTCTTCAGTGAGGAACTGTCTTTTATAAAAACTAGAAGAACCTATACAAAAAGACTAGCGATGAAAGTAATTAAGGAAGTATTAGAGACTAATGTAGAGAGTGCAGCTAGAAGAAATAGAATGACAGCATCCGAGGTAGAAACATTATTAAGAGAACAAGAAGTTGATTTACTCAAAGAAAAACCCGGCTCTCCTAGACTAGATATGACCATTTAACACTTAATACTTGGTTAAGTTCATTATGTATCAAGAGATTCAATAAAATCAAAATCAATTTTTATTAAATCTATTGTTTTGGATTAGTGGAATCCTTGTATGATAATAGTTTTAGCCGTTATTTTTTATTAAATTACCATAACCACTCTAGGAGAGCCAAAAACCCAAGCAGTTAAAAAAGTTAAAAAAGTTAGGGATAGATGAAATAACCCAATTAAAAGGAGGGAAAAACTATGCAGCAGTATTAGTGGATCTAGAAACAAGAAAACCCATAACGTTGTTAGAGAAAAGAAATAAGGAGGTAATAGCGGAATACTTATCCAGTCTGGGTTCAGAGATATTAAACCAAATAGAAGAAGTCAGTATAGATTTATGGATACCCTATAAAAGTGTCATTCAAGAAATGATGCCAAATGCTCAAGTAGTGGCAGATAGATTTCATGTGATGAAACAAATCAATGAAGAGTTAGATGAACAGAGAAAGAAGGAAAAAAGAGCGGCAGGAAAAATCAAAAACAAGAAAGAAAGAGAAGAAAAATTAGCAGGATTGACTCATAGTAAATACCCTTTATTAAAGAAAAAGGAGAGTCTAAGTACCGAGGAAAAAGCTAAGATAAAATCAGTACAAAAAGTCGCGCCCTTCTTAGGAGATATGTATAGGATAAAAGAAGAAATTCGAGATATATTTGACAGTCAAATAACCAGTGATGAAGCCTTAGATAAATTTCTCGACTGGACAGGAATAGCTTATAAATATTTCCCCAAAAGTTGTCGAACGATAAGTAGATGGATAGATGAGATTCTTGCCTATTTTGATAACCGAACTACTCAAGGAGTTGTAGAAGGAATTAATCAGAACATTAAGCTCATTAAAAGAAGAGCTTATGGCTTAACTAATTTTGATAATTTTAGAAGAAGGATTTTACTAAATTGGTATTTCTCCTACTAATTTATCATATTTAGTCTGGAAGAGCCATATTTATATTAACCTATTAACAGCAAACCCTGATTAGTTGTTATTAATCCAAAAATCTTTGATGTTGTTACCACCGACAACACGAGACTGCTTGAATGTGAACTCACTGACAGAAGGGTTACGATGGGGATCAATTACTCCTGTTGCCTGTTGCCAAAGTTCTGTTGGTGCTAATGATAAATGATATACAGATTCACGTTTACGGACGTGATACCATTTAGTTTCTTGGCAATCTTCACACCAAAACGCCTCTAACCACTCACCCTCTAAAGGAACTGCGGTTTTGGCTGCGATTAACATCAGAGCTTCTTTTCGTCTGATGCCTCTCTCCTGTAGTTGTCCAGGTCTCTCAGCAAATAAACTGTATTTCTGACTCATGCTATCCATGTAGCAGTTATGTACTGGACAACATATAGCTCTACGCTTAGAACGATTCCGATTTCGGTCACACCTTCTCTGCACTTCGGCCTCCTCAATTTTGATCGAAAAAGATCACCAGAAGGTTGCGGTGGAGGGACTGAGATCAATAAGACCATCAAAGCCCTGCTCCTCATTGAAAATTTCAGTTATTAAATTCTAAAAACTAAGTTTTGTAATCCTGTGGAACATTTTATCACATTTGTGCTGATTGAAGCATTTTAGGTTATAGACGACAAACTAAAATGTTGTAGCACACAAAAATATTGGCTGGCAATAATTGGCTGCGTAAAATTTGATTGCAAATATTTTCGAGATGCTTTGTTCATCAGTTCTGCTAATTTGCGATCGCTATTCAGCAGGCGAATAGATTTAGTTTGAGTCATACTATAACCATTTTCAACACTCACCCCACATTTACCATCGATCATCATTTTTCGCAAATAAGAATACTTAGAACAAATCACGGTTATCGGTCTGCCCGCTGCTAAAGCTGGGTGTAGTTTACTAGGTGCAACCAGGCTTTCCATCCCTGCTTCAACACTCACCAAAGACAGATTGCAAGCTGTAGATAATAAGGTAGCACTTTTTTTCTTAATAAAACAGAAACAGAAAATTTAGTTAGTCCTAAGTCATTTACCTCTTCCATGAAACTTTGTCGTTTTGCTCCAATACTAATGCAAACCAACTGAATCGGTTCGTCTCGCAATAGTTTAGCAGTTTCCAGAATGGTGTCCATATCGTGACACCGACCCATATTACCAGAATAGAGAACCGTGAATTTATTCACTAAATTATGTTCTTTCGCAAACCAGTTATTTTCCTTGGCATATTTAAAGGCTCTTAGGTTATTGGCATAGGATTTTTTCTTACCTGTCATATAACTTATCAGCATTGACCTCTTAACATCCAATCAATTTAAAATTGTTCCGGACAAAATAACTCAGTGAAATCACTTTTGTCACCCAAGAATAGATTAGCGAGTATCTTACATGATCTGAAACCCCATATTAGGATTTTCCAGGGTTGAGTTCAGTAATCTCTGTATTCCTTGTCTGTTCCCTGTTAAGAGTTCCCTGTTCCCTCTCCCAAATATAAAATTTATTTTGCAAGACTACTTATACACCATAATTTTGGTTATAGAGATGAGATATAGTCTAGATGATTAAGGTTTGCTGAACAAGTCTTATGGTAGAGACAGGCAAGAGGCAAGAGTTTGGTCTATTTGTTATCCCCAAATTTTCTGATTTATTGTCCCTCACTGACCACTGCCAACTTCCGACTTCAGAATTCGGATTCTTCAATTTCTTCTTATACTGATGTACTCCCTATAACTGAACGACGCAAATTGTCTAATGCTGTGCAAGCACTAAGGAGGCGAATAAAAGAGCGATTTTTCATAGTTCCAAATTTACACTCATAACTTGTCACCTCATTTCCAGGACCAGCCATACCAATATAGACTAAACCCACAGGTTTTGTAGCAGTTCCTCCACTAGGTCCAGCAATTCCAGTAATACTTAATCCCCAAGTAGTTTGGAGAAGATTTTTCACACCTGTAGCCATTTGTTCAGCTACTGTAGCACTCACAGCCCCAAACTGATCTAAATCGTCAGGGTTAACCCCCAATAATCTAACTTTCACGGTGTTGTCATAGGAAATTACCCCACCCCAAAAGTAATCAGAACTGCCAGGAATTTCTGTCAGTATTTGTCCCAATCCCCCACCGGTACAAGATTCTGCCACTGATAAAGTTTCCCCTGAAGATCGCAACAACTCACCAACAACAGAAGCTAAGGTATCATCATCAGCACCGTAATAATCTAAGCCCGCAATTTCCTTAAGTTGCTTTTCCACAGGTGCAATTAATTCCTCTGCTGCCTTTTCATCAGGCGCTTTGGCAGAAATTCGCAGCCTCACTTCTCCCTTGCCAGCGTAAGGTGCGACTGTTGGGTTAGGTAAATTCAAATAAGCAGATACTTTTTCTGCTAAGGCTGATTCACCAATCCCCCAAAATTTTAAACTGCGACTGTAAATAATTTCCTGACCCCAACCTTGACTTTTGAGAAAAGGTACTGCTGTATCTGTCCACATTCGGTGCATTTCACTAGGAACACCAGGGAAAGTCAAAATAGTTAATCCTGGACGAGGTTGCCAAATAATACCCGGTGCTGTTCCTGTGGGATTTGGTAAAATTTTCGCTCCTTGGGGAATTAAAGCTTGTTTGCGGTTGCTAGGAGACATTACCCGTCCCCTTTGGGCAAATTTCTGAGTTATATCTTCTAGGATTTCGGCACTTTCTACCAAGGGAACACCGAAAAAGTCCGCAATGGTTTCACCGGTGAGATCATCTGGTGTGGGTCCTAAACCACCGGTGAAAATCAGAATTTGCACTCTGGAAGCTGCAATTTCAATCACTTGTTTGAGTCTTTGGGGATTATCCCCGACTACAGTTTGATAGTAGTGAGGAATGCCTAACTGTGCTAACTGCTGGGCGATAAATTGAGCGTTGCTGTTGAGAATATCTCCTAGCAGTAATTCAGTACCAACACAAATAATTTCTGCACTCATGGGACTGGTGATTGGTGATTGGTGATTGGGAAAAATCTGCTATATAAAACCTAGACAAAACTAGACTTTACTTTCTACTTCAACGGGAGCATGGCAGCGGTTATCCCTCAGTAGACTTTCACGCCTTAGCCAGACGCGATAAATTAATTGCAGCGTTTAGATCCCTATCTATTTCAAAACCGCAGT
>NZ_JACJUZ010000159.1:0-1844 GCF_014299995.1 Sphaerospermopsis sp. LEGE 00249
TGCCTCCCCTGCCTCCTCTACACCTTACAATCCAGGAATGATTACTTCTTGGGTGAAATTAGCATCATCATATTTCGCCCTTCTTTCTTTGGCGCTTGCTGTACTTCACCAAACGGTTCTAAATCTGTAGCCATCCGTTTTAGCAAATCCTCTGCTAAGTCACTGTGTTGGATTTCTCGACCCCGGAACATCACAGTAGCTTTGACTTTATCACCATCTTTGAGGAAGCGTTCAGCTTGCTTGACGCGCACATTATAGTCGTGTTCTTCAATCTTATAGCGCATCTTTACTTCCTTCACGTCAGCCGTGTGCTGCTTCTTCCGGGCTTCCCGCGCCTTTTTCTCCTGCTCAAACTTATATTTCCCGTAGTCCATGATTCGACATACCGGCGGGTCGGCTTTGTCACTGAGTAGCACTAAGTCTAGTTCTTTTTCTTCTGCTAACTTTAGTGCTTCATGGGGCGGCATAATTCCTAATTGGCCGCCATCAGTGTCAATGACTCGAATTTTCGGGAAGCGAATGCGTTCGTTAATTTGGGGCAGATCGCGAGTTCTTTTTTTCTCAATCACAGGCATTATGATTTTTGGGAGCTTTTTTAGTTAAGGATTTGGCTTGGCTTTGGTTTACTTAGTTTTATTTGCTATGCCAATAAAGGCAAAATACGTAAATGACTCACAATGGAAAAATGAGTGCATATCTTTAGGTTAGCTAATTCAAACAACATTTGGTTAATCTGTTGTATTTGTTATTCTACTAACTTTGTTCAGATTTCCTACAATAGTTAATTTAAATTACAGTTTTCCAGGAAAGAGTTTGTGACTACTACGTTATCTTGGCAGCAGCGGCTAGGTAATCAAAGAGATTGGCTGTGGAGAGGTTGGCAAATTCGCTATACCTACATCCGGCCTACTTACAATTACCAAAATACCACACCTTTAATTTTACTACATGGTTTTGGTGCTTCCATTGGTCATTGGCGACATAATTTAGAAGTTTTAGGTACACATCATACGGTTTACGCTTTAGATATGCTGGGCTTTGGTGCTTCTGAAAAAGCTCCGGCTAATTACAGTGTCGAACTTTGGGTAGAACAAGTTTATCAATTTTGGCAAACTTTTATCCGTCAACCAGTGGTATTAATAGGTAATTCTATTGGTTCTTTAATCAGCTTGGTTGCTGCTAATGCCCATCCTGATATGGTAGCGGGTGTGGTGATGATCAGTTTACCTGATCCCACTTTGGAACAAGAAGCCCTTCCTGCTTTTTTACATCCAGTGGTTAGGGGTATGAAAAGTATGATTGCTTCGCCTTTACTGCTGAAACCCCTGTTTAATTTTGTGCGTAAACCAGAAGTATTAAAACGTTGGGCTGGTCTTGCCTATACAAACCCCGAAGCCATTACGGATGAATTGATAGATATTTTAGCAGGACCTCCACAGGACAGAGGCTCTACCCGTGCTTTTATTGCTTTGTTTAAATCTTCTATAGGTGCAGAATTTAGTCCTAGTGTCAAGGAAATATTACCAAACTTAACAATTCCTATGTTATTGATTTGGGGGCGAAAAGATAAATTTGTTCCCCCAAACTTGGCCAGTGAGTTTGCTAAATACAATGAAAAATTAGAAGTTTTGTATTTAGAAGATGTAGGTCACTGTCCCCATGATGAAGCACCGGAAAAGGTGAATGAGGTAATTTTAAATTGGATTAGGGAATGGGGAATAGGTGATAGTTGATAGTTGATAGTTGATAGTTGATAGTTGATAGTTGATAGGGAAAAATAAAATTGATTACCCAGTCCCCAGTCCCCAGTCACCAGTCACCAGTCACCAATCACCAATCACCAA
>NZ_JACJUZ010000058.1:0-34601 GCF_014299995.1 Sphaerospermopsis sp. LEGE 00249
TGTCTTTGACAATCTTGGGAAATGAATTTATAATCATGATCAAATCAATATTTTGATATAGCTTGCTCAAATTTTAATATATTTTGGGCTATTTTTATCACAGATTTCTTAACATTCAACACTTCTGAGCTTACAGCTATTTTCAGGTAAATAAACCACATTTTGATTTAGGTTTCCCGTCAACAATGTAGGGGCGTTCGCGAAGCGTGCTGGAAGCATCAGCATTCGGACAATTAATTATCGGTTTTTACCTAAGACTATCATCCGAATGCTTCGCCCTTACTAGTTTTGAGCTTACAGCTATTTTCAGGTAAATAAACCACATTTTGATTTAGGTTTCCCGTCAACAATGTAGGGGCGTTCGCGAAGCGTGCTGGAAGCATCAGCATTCGGACAATTAATTATCGGTTTTTACCTAAGACTATCATCCGAATGCTTCGCCCTTACTAGTTTTGAGCTTACAGCTATTTTCAGGTAAATAAACCACATTTTGATTTAGGTTTCCCGTCAACAATGTAGGGGCGTTCGCGAAGCGTGCTGGAAGCATCAGCATTCGGACAATTAATTATCGGTTTTTACCTAAGACTATCATCCGAATGCTTCGCCCTTACTAGTTTTGAGCTTACAGCTATTTTCAGGTAAATAAACCACATTTTGATTTAGGTTTCCCGTCAACAATGTAGGGGCGTTCGCGAAGCGTGCTGGAAGCATCAGCATTCGGACAATTAATTATCGGTTTTTACCTAAGACTATCATCCGAATGCTTCGCCCTGACTGTGGTCTAAAGACATGAAAATCGCTGTAACCGAAAAGTATTGTATCCCGACTGGGAATGATAGCGAAGCGTGGCGTTAACCTACTCAGACTCTACAAACTCTGGCAGATCATTAGGTGCGCCACAAGCAGAAATATTACTGGAAAATTTCACATCTGACTCTACAAATTCTGGCAGATCATTAGGTGCGCCACAAGCGGAAATATTACCTGTAAAATTCACATCCGCCATTAATTCTGGATGTTCTTGTTTACGTTGTGCAATTTCTTCACGGGTGAGAATCTTCGACTCGTCAAAACCTAACTCAATTTCTGTGTTTAACCCCTTATACTTCACCCGTTTTAAATTGTAAAATCTCTTGTTGAGGGTGGTTGTCACAAAAGCTTTCAAACAACCTAAAAGATACTTACGTTTAAAAGCATCCTTCTCAAACCAATACTCAAAACTTTTGCGGAGGTAAAACCGGGCATAATTTCGCAGCACTCCTTTTAATACATCTTCCCTTTCCATTGCGTCGGGTTTCATGATCGGAGTAACAAAATTATATTGAGAATAATCTCTCACTTCAACGCGATCGCCCAAGTCTTGAAATAACTCAGAAAATGGCCAAGGAGTAAACATATTCCAGTTTACCATGTCCGCTTTCCAATCCAAAGCCATTTTGTAAGTTTCCTCAATTGTTTCAGGGGTTTCATTTTCCAAACCCATAATAAATTGAGCTTCCGCCAGCATACCATTTTGTTTTAACAATTGAATTGCCCGTTTATTTTGTTCAATTGTGGTTTCTTTACGGAACAAATTCAATTTTAATTGTGCTGCTGCTTCTGTTCCCAAGGAAACATGAACTAACCCAGCTTTGCGGTACAATGGTAAATCATGTTCATCCCGCAATATATCCGTCACTCTGGTATTTATTCCCCAATGTACACCCAAATTTCTTTCTATCAACTCGTTACACAAAGCGATAAATTTGGGTTTATTAATAGTTGGTTCTTCATCTGCTAAAATGAAAAATCCCACCTTATGTTTTTTCACCAAAATTTCGATTTGATCAACAAATTGTTTCGGACTGCTAGAACGATATTTGCGCCAAAATGCCCACTGGGAACAAAACCGACAAGTGAAAGGACAACCTCTAGCATAGTTGGGAACAGCTACCCGCACATTTAGCGGAGTATAGATATATTTACTCCAATCTAATAAATCCCAATCTGGGGTGAGAGTATCTAAATCAGCAATCGGCGGATGGGCTGGTGTAGCGACAACTTGCCCATTTTCTAAGAAAGCAATACCTAAGATATTACGACGTTCTGCTTCATCTTTTCCGCGAGCGATCGCACTGATTAAATTAACAGTTATTTCTTCCCCTTCACCCCGAATAATATAATCTACCCAAGGAGCTTCATTGAGAACTTCACTGTACATATAGGTAGGATGAATCCCACCCATAATAGTCTTAGCTTCAGGGCAAACTTGTTTAACAATTTCTAGGGTTTTTTGCGATTGATAAATCATCGGTGTAATTGCTGTAGCCAAAACAATATCTGGCTGATGCTTTTGGATAATTTCTGCCAAAGCATCATCAGCAATATAATCAGTCATGGCATCAACAAAACGAATGTCGGTAAAGCCAGCAGTTTTCAACGCCCCACCCACATAGGGAACCCAACTAGGTGGCCAATTTCCCGCAATTTCCGCACCACCAGAATGATAATTGGGTTGAATCATCAGAATCCGCATAATCTAACTCCTAACTCTTACCAGAAAAGTCAACGATGGAAAATATCCCACTTTTAACTATGTTGCTTCTTCTAGAAAATTTAAAAGGGAGAAAAATTTCTGGATAAATTATTACTAATTGATGTAAATTACATAAGCAAAAAAAATTACCAGTTAAATTACTGGACAAAAGTTGTAATTGCTCGATTTTTATCTTGTAAATTACTGGTTAAATTAATTTACTTCTATTACTTTATAGCTATGCAGCCTTAAATTTAAAAAAGTTCTGAAAAACTTAATCTTTGGGCTTTAATTATCTTTGCAATATCTGTTTCAATACTTGTTGGTTAAGCACAAAAAAATAAAATCCCGTAGGTTGGGTTGAACAGAGTGAAACCCAACAAACCCTGATGGGAAGAATTTGGCAGTCTTTACAAGTCTGGTGTTTCAGTCCCCTTGCGGGGATTAGGTAATTAGAAACCATGATTGGGATTTGTAGGATCAAAGTCCTCCTGTTTGTTTCAGTCCCCTTGCGGGGATTAGGTAATTAGAAACAATCAATTTTCAGAGCAGCGATCGCCCTTTGGTTTTCGTTTCAGTCCCCTTGCGGGGATTAGGTAATTAGAAACGTCGCGCTAAAGCTAGTAAGGAATTAAACGATGTTTCAGTCCCCTTGCGGGGATTAGGTAATTAGAAACTGTTGACGGGCGATCGCAATATCGTGGCACGGGTAAGTTTCAGTCCCCTTGCGGGGATTAGGTAATTAGAAACTTTGTTCTGGGGATAAAATGCTTTCGGCAATATCACGTTTCAGTCCCCTTGCGGGGATTAGGTAATTAGAAACTGGGAGAAACAGTAATTCTCAAGAATATCATAGGGGCAGTTTCAGTCCCCTTGCGGGGATTAGGTAATTAGAAACCAAACGCCCAATTCCTTGCCATGAAACTCTGCAAGTTTCAGTCCCCTTGCGGGGATTAGGTAATTAGAAACCATCAAGGGTAGAAACTGAAATCAAAAGCAAAGGTTTGTTTCAGTCCCCTTGCGGGGATTAGGTAATTAGAAACTCTGATTTTATTCAATTAGGCATTGGTGAAGATGGCGGTTTCAGTCCCCTTGCGGGGATTAGGTAATTAGAAACTTACCAGGAGGGGGGTCAGTGGTACGCTCGGTTAATGTTTCAGTCCCCTTGCGGGGATTAGGTAATTAGAAACTTGTTATTAGTTTGATTAAACCCCCAAAGGAAGATTAGTTTCAGTCCCCTTGCGGGGATTAGGTAATTAGAAACAATCGGTTGCGATCGCATTAATTACTTTATTCACTGACGTTTCAGTCCCCTTGCGGGGATTAGGTAATTAGAAACGTACCAAGACTAGATAAAGTAGCCTCAATAGTAGTGTTTCAGTCCCCTTGCGGGGATTAGGTAATTAGAAACTTATCTAAGGAGAATTTGAGAATCTCTACATCCTGTTTCAGTCCCCTTGCGGGGATTAGGTAATTAGAAACGATGAGAGAATGATCTTTCCAATCCATCTGTTTAAGTTTCAGTCCCCTTGCGGGGATTAGGTAATTAGAAACATCTCTTAATTTACAAATCATCCTCATATCTCTTTAGTTTCAGTCCCCTTGCGGGGATTAGGTAATTAGAAACACATACCCCAGTAAGTGCATACATACCCCATTAGGGTTTCAGTCCCCTTGCGGGGATTAGGTAATTAGAAACATTGACGATTTTCAGCAGCTAATCGTCGCGATTCGTTGATCCGTTTCAGTCCCCTTGCGGGGATTAGGTAATTAGAAACAGCTAAAGCTTCAGGTACTCGTATTGTCTTAGTTTGTTTCAGTCCCCTTGCGGGGATTAGGTAATTAGAAACCGAAAGATTTTTATATAAATACCCATCAAAAAATAGTTTCAGTCCCCTTGCGGGGATTAGGTAATTAGAAACCATGGCTATGGCTGTCACAGAGAAATTTGGGCGTTATGCGTTTCAGTCCCCTTGCGGGGATTAGGTAATTAGAAACAACATAGATGGACAATGGTGCTGGAGAACTGCCAGATTGTTTCAGTCCCCTTGCGGGGATTAGGTAATTAGAAACACAACTTCAAACACGAACCCTGTTGATGGTTCGTAAAGTTTTTGTTTCAGTCCCCTTGCGGGGATTAGGTAATTAGAAACACTGACTTTGGGATGCTGACAACATCCCCTACAGCAGTTTCAGTCCCCTTGCGGGGATTAGGTAATTAGAAACATCTTCAGCATATCTTTCAGTTTTCGTTAATTCCTTAAAATGTTTCAGTCCCCTTGCGGGGATTAGGTAATTAGAAACCTAACCCAAGCGGGTAAAGGAACAGGAGGCAAGGGTTTCAGTCCCCTTGCGGGGATTAGGTAATTAGAAACTCTGACCTAATCTAGTGCCTACATCTTTTAAGCGTTTCAGTCCCCTTGCGGGGATTAGGTAATTAGAAACCTGTAGAGGAAACTTTAGAAGTATATACTGGTTACGGTTTCAGTCCCCTTGCGGGGATTAGGTAATTAGAAACTCCGAATCCCCTATGAAGGGGAGCGTTTTATTGGTGTGGTTTCAGTCCCCTTGCGGGGATTAGGTAATTAGAAACATTGAAGACTTGGACTGAGTTTCTAGCCGTTGATCAAACGTTTCAGTCCCCTTGCGGGGATTAGGTAATTAGAAACTTAGGATTTTAAAGTCAAAAAAAACTCATCTAATGTTTCAGTCCCCTTGCGGGGATTAGGTAATTAGAAACCAAATGCTAAAGTGTATTTCCCTTCTAATATTTGATGTTTCAGTCCCCTTGCGGGGATTAGGTAATTAGAAACGTGAGTGTGAAGACGTTGGTAGTAGTGTAGTAAGTTGTTTCAGTCCCCTTGCGGGGATTAGGTAATTAGAAACTATTTCCACAGTCAACATAGTTAGCGATAACGAGTTTCAGTCCCCTTGCGGGGATTAGGTAATTAGAAACCTATTTCAGTTAAGGCTAATAATAATAGTTTCTCTAACTAGTTTCAGTCCCCTTGCGGGGATTAGGTAATTAGAAACCCAAAGTAGCCTCTAATAACCATTTACAATATTCAGGTTTCAGTCCCCTTGCGGGGATTAGGTAATTAGAAACTTACGTTTTATTTCGCGAAGTTACGTTTGTTGTAACAAAAGTTTCAGTCCCCTTGCGGGGATTAGGTAATTAGAAACGACTCAAATCATTAAAAAGTACAGAAGTCTGCATTTGTTTCAGTCCCCTTGCGGGGATTAGGTAATTAGAAACTTCAGAATAAGTAAACAAAAAGGTGGACGCAATGGAAGTTTCAGTCCCCTTGCGGGGATTAGGTAATTAGAAACTGGTAAATGCACATCCCGTTTTAGTAACGGAAGAGTGTGTTTCAGTCCCCTTGCGGGGATTAGGTAATTAGAAACCCATTCTTCCAGGCATAGGCGAAATATTTTAGTGTTTTGTTTCAGTCCCCTTGCGGGGATTAGGTAATTAGAAACGTACTATAATTACAAATATAAGCGCCTTAGTTCAAGTTTCAGTCCCCTTGCGGGGATTAGGTAATTAGAAACCCATCCTTTATCTGTGCAGCTAATGGATAAAAGGTTTCAGTCCCCTTGCGGGGATTAGGTAATTAGAAACAGTGGTAGAAATTTACAGTTCAGAGCAAACCTATGGGTTTCAGTCCCCTTGCGGGGATTAGGTAATTAGAAACTCTATCTTGTAGGTTATGTAAGCGTCTGCTAGTCGTTTCAGTCCCCTTGCGGGGATTAGGTAATTAGAAACTTTTCAGTGCCAACAAAAGCTCCTACTAGAACAATGTATTGTTTCAGTCCCCTTGCGGGGATTAGGTAATTAGAAACCTTCCAACCTAAAGAGTTTGCCTGTTGTTTTAGAGGGTTTCAGTCCCCTTGCGGGGATTAGGTAATTAGAAACAAAAACGACCTCTTTATTCTTACCCTTCATTACTTTTGTTTCAGTCCCCTTGCGGGGATTAGGTAATTAGAAACAAAGCTGCTATATTTTCATCTGTGAGGGTGTCAGGGATGTGTTTCAGTCCCCTTGCGGGGATTAGGTAATTAGAAACGAATAATGGTCGCCTTTTACGCTCTTTAGATGTCAAGTTTCAGTCCCCTTGCGGGGATTAGGTAATTAGAAACCATAAGTTATAGTAATATCGGCTTGTGTTCCCGTTGGTTTCAGTCCCCTTGCGGGGATTAGGTAATTAGAAACCAGGCTAAAATCAGGGATATCCCTGATTGGATAAAGTTTCAGTCCCCTTGCGGGGATTAGGTAATTAGAAACTATTCCCCTTGGGCGGGAATATCCCAGATGTTGCTTGTTTCAGTCCCCTTGCGGGGATTAGGTAATTAGAAACCCCTATTCATAGGCAAACCCGGACACCCTAGTATTTGTTTCAGTCCCCTTGCGGGGATTAGGTAATTAGAAACCAGATAATTTATCAATTTTACGCTGTGTTTCTAGGTTTCAGTCCCCTTGCGGGGATTAGGTAATTAGAAACTATATTTTTACATCACGTAAATTTAACGGTTGTCTTGTTTCAGTCCCCTTGCGGGGATTAGGTAATTAGAAACTCATCTGGTTTTGAGTGCAAATAACGTGATGTTGTAGCAAGTTTCAGTCCCCTTGCGGGGATTAGGTAATTAGAAACCTACAGCGTCGCTAACCTAGCTGAAAGAGATGCCAGTTTCAGTCCCCTTGCGGGGATTAGGTAATTAGAAACGGGGGAGAGAGGGACAAGTCCTAAACCGCTCCCACTGGGAGGTTTCAGTCCCCTTGCGGGGATTAGGTAATTAGAAACCCTGCATGGCAGAAAAGGTCAAAAACACGACAATGGTTTCAGTCCCCTTGCGGGGATTAGGTAATTAGAAACCCCGCCATCTGAAACATAGTCTGAGAGCAGACTGTAGGGGGGAATTTGGCGGACCTCTGAAAAAACCTCATTTCAGGCTTCGGGTCAACTGCCAACTGAAACTGATGAAACGCTAGAACTATTCAATTATCAAGGTTCTGGCGATTTGGCGGACCCCCCAGGGTTTTTGACCCCGCTCTAGGTTTGCCAAATTTATCCTGATCTAAGAGTAAAATTTAGCAACCTACTTGTCAAGAGTTTTTTTATTACAAATAATTACGCACTGCTATATAAAACCTAGACAAAACTAGACTTTACTTTCTACTTCAACGGGAGCATGGGAGCAGTTATCCCTCAGTAGACTTTCACGCCTTAGCCAGACGCGATTGTGTTCCAATTAAGTTTCTGAAAAAGACTACCACCATCATTGCTTGGTTTTCGCGTCGGCAATAGTCTCAATTCAATACTTGATATCACCGTATTATATATCAAGTAGTTGATTTTTTCCTAAAAATATATTGATTTTTGTCAATATAAGTATAGTTTTGTCTATGAAATTGTCAACTTAGGACTTGCTCCTGACTCCCCACTCCTCACCCCATCCCCACCAGGGGACCAAAACATAGTATAATACAGAAAATCACATTATGTAGCCTCAAAATGATGCCCAGAACAGCTACATCCAGTAAACGCAAAACCCCATCTAAAAATACTCCTCTAGTATGGGCAGATAACAGCGAATTAGTCGGCCTAGTCTTTGACCTAGAAGCAACCAATTCTACATACCTATACTCACAATACACCATCGGACTTCATGCCTGGTTTCTCGATCAAGTCAGACAAATTAACCCTACCCTGTCCGCATATCTTCATGATGGAGAGTCAGAAAAACCCTTCAACATCTCAGCTTTAGAAGGCCAACTACTTCCCGCAGGTAAACAACTACAACTGCAAGCAAACCAAACCTATCGCTGGCATCTTCACACATTTTCCCAACCAGTAGTAGAGTTTTTAAGTCAGTGGTTAACCCAACTTCCACCAACCCTAAATTTAAGAGATGCTTCCCTACAAATAAAAAAAGTTAGTATTCTCCATCCACCAACTACATATCACCAAATCCTACAATCATCCCTCGGCAAACACACAAACATTAATCTGAGCTTTATTTCCCCTACCAGTTTTCGCCGCAAAGGACATCATTTCCCTCTTCCCGTTCCTGTTAATCTTTTTCATAGTTACCTGAGACGCTGGAACGACTTTTCAGGAATGTCCATAGAACAAGATCCCTTTCTAGAATGGATAGATGAAAACGTCATCATTCACAAACACCGCTTAGAAACAGTAAAAGTTGCCGCAGGTAAAAGAGGTTCAGTCACAGGTTTTACAGGAGCGATATCTCTGGGGTTGAGTAAAACAGCATTAACCAACAGAGAATTTACCCAATTATTTTATGCCTTAATTCAACTTGCTCCCTACTGTGGTACAGGACATAAAACCACCTTTGGACTCGGACAAACCCTGTTAGAATGGGTAGAACCAGAAACCAATACATCAGCAGAAATTATCAACAACCTGCTACCAGAACGCATAGAAGAACTAACAGCAATATTCACCGCAACACGCAAACGCACAGGAGGCGATCGCACCGAAAAAATAGCCACAACTTGGGCGACAATATTAGCAAGACGAGAAATGGGCGAATCATTAAAAATCATATCCCAAGATTTAGAAATCCCCTACTCCACCGTCAAAACCTACGTTAAATTAGCCCGTAAAGAACTAAAACAATTGACAATTGATAATTGATAATTGACAACTTTTGCATTCAAACTTGACAGCAGTTTTCATGTATTTTTGCCACACCCTTCTTATTCTCTTACTTTCTTCCTTTGCGCCTTTGCGCCTTTGCGTGAGATTTAAAAATGTGATTTAATTATCCATTATCCGGTAAATTTCTTGGTGGTATCAACCGCCCCTGATAAAACCGTTTTTCCAACCTACCCAAACCAAACCAAATTCCTGCACCACCAACCACAACCAAAGACAGAAAACCAACAGTAAAAATATTCTGCTGATCATCAACAAACATCAGCAAAGGAAGCAACCCCCAAACCAAAACTGTTAACCCTGCAACCCCCATCCGCAACTTTTGTAAATTAGCCAAAGCACCCCGACAACTAGCACATTTTTTTGTATGAGAGTGGTATCTATCTAACAACTCTTCCTTTGGTAATGGTGGTGAGAAACTTTTTCCAGGAAACGGATCAATACTATATTGATTTACCCAAGAACGCAATTGAAAAACAAATAAATCTGCCTTAGTTGGCAAATAAAACGCCTTAGTAAAATTCTCACTTCCACCCCGTGCGGCTAAATATCTTTCTTGATGATGTAAGAAAATTTGATCATCTTCTAAAACTCTATTTTGTCCAATATGTGAATACCAACGGGGAGTTAATTTTAAAAATATTCCTGGTAATTTAGCAGCAAACTTAAAAGGAAAAATCGCAAATAACCGACATTCACCTTTACGAATTGGAGTAGCATAAACAACAGTTAAAGTTCTGCCAAACTGTTTAGATGTCAAGTCATGCCACATTAAACCAGGAGCAATAAAAGTAGTATATTGTTTTCCTAAAGTACCTTTTCTCGGTCCTTCTTCCCAAATTCCTTTAAATCCCCATTTTCCTGATTCTACTACTTCTAATTCCACAGGAGCAACATTAGCGCGGTTGCCGACGGTACGGTGATGGGTGTAAGGTATATGACTGGAATCTAAGACATTTTCCATTAACGTCAAAGCATCATAGGGAATATCTCTAAAAGTATTGAGACAAACCCAACCTGCTGATTCTTCTTCTAAAATATCAACAATGGGAACTTGAGTTTTAGAGGCATTTTCCGCAGTTCCCGGATAAACAAATAACATTCCTTGTTTAACGGTGGTTGGGAATGAAGTTACACAAGCACGTTGAGAAATTTCTGCTTTTCCACCTGCGACTTGTTGGGGAATGCGATCGCATTTTCCCGTTCCTGAAAAAGTCCAACCATGATAAGGACATTCTAACAATCCATCTTCATTAATTCTACCTTCTGACAGAGGCGCTAAACGATGGGGACATTGATCTAAAAATGCTCGCCATATATGCGCGTTATTATCCCACCATAAAACCAGATCCTTCTCTAGCAAAGTGAAGCGAGTAGGCTGGGTTTTGTCTAAATCTTCCACATAATGAACAGGATACCATACCTCTTGCCAATCAAAGCGATCTGGATCGAGTCCACCAGCGGGAAGTAATTCTGTGGTTATGGTTGGAGATGCGTTTGACTGGATAATGCTGTTGGACATGATAGAATTAACAATGATTGTAAATAATGTTTATTACCCCAAAACTAAGATAACAATTTTTTAATAATTTTGGCAGATAGATTTCAAAAATCAGCTTATGATTGAACCGCAAAGTACGCAAAGTACGCAAAGGTAAGAGAGTTTCAGAGAGTTTTTGGTGTTGCTGCGGTTATTTTGGCAAAATTGGGATGTTCCGCAGAAATCAGCCAATTGTCTAAAATTGTATTACTCAAGTATTTTAACAAAAAAAGTAAGACTATGATAGTAGTAGACACAGAAAAATGTACAGCAGCGAAAACAGAGTTACGTCAAATATTAGCTGCTTGTGGTGGTAATACTAAAGATAAAAATGTCATTGCTGCAATTGAAAATCTCCAATCTTTCAACCCGACAACAGCACCAGCCCAAAGTGGTAGTTTAATGGATAGTGAATGGTTGTTGATCAGTGCGCCAAATTTTCCCCAAGGTGAACTACTAGCAAATGGCAAATATGCTTATACTTTGGGGCGTTTGGCTTTTAATATGTTTCAACCAACAAAATTAAAATTAGTAATTGATCGCGTTTTACAACCTGTGTTTCCAGTAGGAAATGGAGAGCAAAGAACTCATGATATTGTGGTGGAATTTACAACTATTGATGAATCTGTTCCCCAACTTTCGGGAATTGTAATCAACCAAGGAATTTGTCAATCTGTCAGTGATACATTGCTGCAAGTTCAGTTTACAGGAGGAATTTTAAAACCGCAATCTACAACTAACTTAGAAGATTGGAAAGCGGTTTTTAGTGAACAAGGTAAACCAGAAAAAAGAAGTTGGCAAGATATTTTGATGTCTGGTTTTTTAAAGTTGATGTTTGGTTTAGTTCCTCCACAAACTATGAATCCTGAAACTGGAGAAGTTTCATTTATGATGAATCGTTCTCCTAAAGGACGTTTAGAAATTCTTTATTTAGATGAAGAATTAAGAATTACTCGTGGAGAAAAAGGAACTGTTTTAGTTTGTGAAAGACTGGGTTCAAACAATTGACAATTGACAATTGATAATTGACAATTAATTGAAAATGTTTGTTTTTACCTT
The DNA here is from genome assembly GCF_014299995.1 of Sphaerospermopsis sp. LEGE 00249. Taxonomy (NCBI): domain Bacteria; kingdom Bacillati; phylum Cyanobacteriota; class Cyanophyceae; order Nostocales; family Aphanizomenonaceae; genus Sphaerospermopsis; species Sphaerospermopsis sp. LEGE 00249. The sequence continues at coordinate 11,795 of NZ_JACJUZ010000058.1, forward strand.
GTAGGGGCGTTCGCGAAGCGTGCTGGAAGCATCAGCATTCGGGTGATAACCTAAGCTGTTGTGCATTTAATTTGTATAAGTGGAACAGGCATCTTGCCTGTTCCACAAGAGTTCAGAATATTAGGATTATACAATTTAGCTGTGTAACAGCTTAAAACAATTGATAATTGACAATTGATAATTGACAATTAATTGAAAATGTTTGTTTTTACCTTGTAGGGGCGTTCGCGAAGCGTGCTGGAAGCATCAGCATTCGGGTGATAACCTATCACTGAAACCAGTTCATATTCTGTCCGAATGCTATACGCCCTGACGATTAATGAATCGGTGTTCTAGGTACTAAAGAAGCAACAATTATCAATTATCAATTATCAATTATCAATTATTAATTCTTCCTTTAAACGATACAAAATTGTATTTTTATCAACTTGGGTCAAAATCTCTTGAATGACGGTATTAGCGCCCAATTGTCCCCACGTACAGCCTTTTTCTAAATAGACCTGTGCAGCTTTACCCACAGCATAAGCACCATAACCAGCAATACCGCCTTGAGCGATCGCACTACCAGCAAATGTAGTAATATTCAGAGGATTATCACCACTAGCAATAACAGCAGAACTTTTACCTAAACCTAATACAAAACTACTGCCTATTTCTCCTAATAATAAACCACCGGAACTCAATAAAATGGTTTTTAATAAATTTGTTGCTTCATAGCTAGTCATGGGTAAAGAATATAATCTAGCTAAGGAACGAATTAAAGCTAAATCTGTAATTACACCACCAATAATATCTAAAAAAGCAATCGGATTTAAACCAATAGCTAAAGCTTTATATGTTGCGAACTTCCAAATAATATCTTCCGCTTCTTGTTGCCGAAAATCAACAGTTTTTTGGGCAATAATTTCTTCAGCTTCCCGCGCTTGAATGAGTGCATTTAAAGCTAAGAGCGATCGCCCTTCTCTATTTAATATATGCAAAATTGTTTGTTTCAGTTCATCTACCTGGGGGGGTGGTGTTTCCCATTCATAACTCACACTTCCATCAGGATATTCTACTCTGACTTCCATCGGTGCAGGTTCTGCTGCAACCATGACAATTTCATCAGGTAATAATGGTGTCGCTTGGGGATCTCCAGCACCTAAAACTTGTAAATTCTGATAAATGCTTTTTCTATCTGTATCAGGATACAAATCAATTTTATTAAATACTAAAATCAGCGGTTTTTGTGCTTGACGTAATTGCAGCAATGCTTGATACTCAGTTCTAGTAATATCTCCCGACACCACAAACAAAATCAAATCAGCTTGCTGTGCCACATCTCGCGCCATTTGCGCCCTGGTTTCTCCCTCAATCTCATCTAAACCAGGTGTATCAATTAATTCGACAATTACCTTACCACCTGGTTTCCAACGTAGCGATCGCGGCCATTGAGTCACACCATTCAGCGGTCCAGTTTGCAGAATTTTTTCCCCCAGCAAAGAATTTAACACCGCAGACTTACCACGACTCACCAAACCAAAGGCCGCTATTCTCACCACATTAGAGTCTAGTTTGCTAAGTGTGGTGGTTAAAACCTCTATTTCTGGTTTTACCAAACCTGCTAATTCTACTTTAGATGATAGCTGGCCTGACTTGCGGAGATATCCATACCAAGATATCGCTTGTCTAAGACTAGCACGGGCGCGGTTTAAATGAGTTTCTTGCAGTTGAGACAAGGTGACAGCAAAAAAATAGATTACATATCTATTTATATCGAAAATTTGAGCCTTGTGACTGCTGCCTTAACAATTGATAATTGACAATTGACAATTGACAGTGGTAGCATCCCAATTTTGACAACATAAACGCAGCAATACTAAAAACTCTCTTAAACCCTCTTAACTTTGTGTCCTTTGCGTTCTTTGCGGTTCAATCAGATCAAGCCTGGGAGAAAATGTAAGATTGCAAAAAAATAAACTTACACATTAGACATCTCCGAAAATTCAATAGACTTCTCCAGAAAAGAAATTATGGAACCTATTTATGGGGGCAGGTCGAAGCATTTGGGATATCTAGATGTCTGATTTTTCCGTCAAATTATCGCCCAAATGCTTCGCCCCTACAATATATATCAACTATCAACTATCAACTATCAATTATCAACTATCAACTGTCACCCAAAGCTTCAACAATAGTGCGGGTATTGGCTTCCATCATTTTGATGTAAGTATCTGCCTCGCTTCCTTTTTCACCAATAGAATCAGAGTAAAGTTCATTGGGTGCAAGTTTAACACCTGCTTCTTGGGCCACAGTTTTAATTAAAGTGGGATTAATTGTAGTTTCCGCAAAAATTGCCGGCACACCTATTTTTTTAATTTCATCAACTAATTGTTTCACAGTTTGGGCGCTTGGTTGTTCTTCAGTGCTAATCCCTATTAAAGTTCCGGCAATTTCCAAACCATAAGCATTAGCATAATATTGAAAAGCGTCGTGGGTAGTAATCAATTTGCGTTTTTCTGGGGGAATAGTTTGAATTTGTTGTTTAATCCAATTATTTAATTGTTGTAATTCATTTGTCAATTTTTTTGCATTTTCAGTAAATTTTTCTTTGTCCTCTGGTGATAACTCAATCAATGAATCTCTAATAGCATTCACCATAGAAATAGCATTTTCTGCACTGCCCCAAACGTGAGGATCGGGAACAGTTTGCCCTTGACTTTCTTCTAGTTTTAAAGGTTCAACAACTTCTCCCACCGCTAACTTTTTCGCTTTTCCTCCAGCAGCATTCATTAACTTAATAATTCCCGGTTCTAAGTTGTAACCGTTATATAAAATTAAATCCGCTGTTGCCAAAACTCGACTATCTGCGGGTACGGGTTCATAAACGTGGGGATCTGCACCTGGTTGGAGAATACCAGTTAAATTTATTTCCTCTCCTCCAACCTCCTCCGCCAAATCAGCAATGATAGTGCTAGTTGCTACAACTTGCGGCTTACCATCCCCCGGTGGTTGCGACTCAGAAGGAGTACAACCAAATAAAACCAAAGGTAGAAATATTCCCAAACAAAACGGGGAAATATGCAAAGCAATCTTTGTCTTCTTAAACACAGTGCGGCAGTCTATCCCTGACATTAGTTTCATTTATCTAATTGATTAATTCAAATTATTGGTTTTTTCATTTTTTTCTCATTTTTATAGTAAGCTCAAAGAATAGATATTTTAAACACGGGTATGCAAAATATTTCTTTTTACCAAACATTCAATTTATTACGGAGACAGTCACAGGAAATACCTGTACAAACGAGAAAATCTATTGATATGAGTTCTCAAGCAACCATTAACATATCCCATTTAGGAGTATATTACCGCACACAAGAAGCTTTACGGGATGTGAACTGCATCATCAAACCAGGAAAATTAACAGGAATTTTTGGACCTAATGGTGCTGGTAAAAGCACACTAATGAAAGCAATTTTGGGATTAGTTCCCAAGAGTAGCGGTAACGTCTTGTATGAAAATAAACCTTTAAAGCAGCAACTAGAAAAAGTTGCCTACGTACCACAAAGAAGCCAAATAGACTGGAATTATCCTGCTACAGTGTGGGATGTAGTGATGATGGGGCGTGTAAAAAAAACAGGTTGGTTGCGTAGTTTCTCGGCTGTTAGTCGCCAAGTAGCAAAAGCAGCCTTAGAACGGGTAGGAATGAAAGAATACAGCGATCGCCCTATTGGAGAACTATCAGGAGGACAACAACAGAGAGTATTTTTAGCCCGTGCATTAACCCAACAAGCAGAAATTTTTTGTTTTGACGAACCCTTTGTAGGAATAGATCAAAAAACCCAAGCCATAATTTTTCAAGTTTTTCACGAACTAACAGCAGCCAATAAAATTGTATTAGTAGTAAACCACGACTTAGGCGAATCAATCACCCATTTTGATGATTTAATTTTACTCAATTGTGAACTAATCGCCACAGGTTCACGCCAACAAGTTCTCACAGAAGAAAACCTACATCGTGCTTATGGCGGAAAAGTCATCTACTTCAGTGATGCAGCATAATAAATTATAATTCAGGAGTCAGGAGTCAGGAGTCAGGAGTCAGGAGTCAGGAGTAAAACCTGCTTGATAGTTGATTTTTGGATTAAATTTTGTACTTCATTTACCTGCAAGATACTGTAATTATTTTATCTATCTCTTCCTCTTCCTTCTCTTCCTTCTCTTCCTTCTCTTCCTTCTCTTCCTTCTCTTCTTCCTTCGTGTACTTCGTGCCTTCGTGGTTCATTCTCATTTATGTTAAACACACTAATTGAACCATTACAATATAGCTTCATGCAACGTTCATTAATCATCGCCATATTAGTAGGCTCATTATGTGCGATAGTTGGTAGTTACTTAATGGTACAAAGACTAGCATTACTAGGTGATGCGATCAGCCATTCCGTACTACCAGGACTGGCGATCGCCTTCATGATAGGTGCTAATATTTTTATTGGGGCGTTTATTGCTGGGATATTAAGTACCATAGCCATAGCATTTATTAAAACCCGTTCCCCCATCAAAGAAGATGCAGCAATGGGGATAGTATTTTCAGCTTTTTTTGCCCTTGGTATTACCCTAATTACAATCATTCAAAAAAGCAATAAAATCGACCTTAATCATTTTTTATTTGGTAACATTCTCGGCGTAACAGTTGACGAAGTGCGAGACACAGCTATCATTGCTGCTATCGTTTTAATCATCGTTTTTTTACTATACAAAGAACTGTTATTTTACACCTTTGATCCATTAGGCGCACAAGCCGCAGGTTTACCAGTTAATCGTTTAAACTTTGGTTTAATGTTGTTAATTTCTTTAACAATTGTCGCCAGCATGAAAGCTGTAGGCGTGATTTTAGTATTATCACTATTAATTACCCCAGGGGCAACTGCATATTTATTAGTAAAACGATTACATGAAGTAATGATTTTAGGGGCGGTAATTGGTGTAATTTCTAGTATTAGCGGAATGTATCTGAGCTATTTTTATAATTTACCTTCTGGACCTGCGATTGTGTTGGTTGTTTCGGGTTTATTTATCTTAGCTTTTTTGTTTAGTCCTAGACATGGAATTTTTCAGCACGCTGGAGGCAAACAGCAGAAAACAGGAAGTTAGGGAATATCACCTTTTACCCATCTTCACAGAAAATGGGCAAAAAAGCGATCGCTCTTGTTAAATTCTTCCTGATTTGGCAGACACCCCGGCGGAAACATATAAACCTTAATTGATCAATTACCCTCAGGTGGAACTGGGGGTTTCACTAAAACATTTTTCGATTATATACAAAAAAAATATTTGCATAACCGAAAGTTTCCGGATCTAGTCAAAATCCCTACGGATAAGAAAAACAGTAGATGCACCTTAATTTAGATCATTACCCTCAGCCATTAGCTGGGGGTTTTATTTGAGCAATTTTGAATTGCTTTGAATTGCTTAGTTTTGTATTTTTGTGAGTAAAAAAGTTCTTTGACCAATAGAACTTTAATTGAGTGTGAATTTCTATGAATCACTTTTTCCTCAGCTTTTTAGGCTGGGTATTTTATTATAGCGTATTCTCTAGAGAAAGGGTAGTTTTTGAGAAAAGTTTTTTGACATTCCCAGACAACCGCAATTTTAAAGCAAACCAGGAGCTAAGCAGACTGCATAACCAATCAGTGCAAATAACAACGTAATCAAAGCTGTCATCACATAACAAATACATATTAGCAAGCCATCCGATTCAATACTGGCAACAGCAAAAAGTAAAATACCGATGGTAGGGATAGGATTGGTAAAGGGAACAGGTGACATTAATAGAACAGTCAACCAGGAAATACACAAGCCATTAAATCGCCAAACCAAATCATGAGAAGCAATTTTTGTCAAGCGAGGACGAGTAATTTTTTCTAATAATGAAGTGACTCGACATAAGTTTTGCAGGATAACTTGAGCAAAGGGGCGAGGAAATTGATAAGTAGCGATTTTTCTAGGTAGCCAAGGCGATCGCCTACCAAATAGCATCTGCAAAGACAAAAGCAAACAAGCAGCCCCAAAAGGACCAGTTAACCCTGGAGGCATGGGAAACAAAAACGGTAAAACTAATAATGCAATCACCAAGCTAAAACCCCGTTCTGAGGTTTCTGTCAGAACATCACCTAGAGTTAGTGACTGGTCTGATAAACGTTGCAGTAAAGACTTTATCTCTTGAGAAAATCTTAGATGTATTTTCATAGGATTTTCTAGTAAATACCACATTCAGAAGACTACACAGGGGTGAGGGGGGATCTAATCGAGAAATAAACCTGAATATCTGTAACTAGCAACTTACGTTAAGTAGTGATTTCGCCATCGGTATTTGTTAGTGTTAGTTAAGAAAACAGTAACTAGTACAGCAAAGCGTAAATAAACCAACCATTCTCAATGACTAAAAAGCTTACGACCTATTATGTTTGACTTTTGACTTTTGACTTCCGCGAAGCGGTACTAGCTACTAACCCTGGAAAATCTTTCCACCTACTTTCCTGTTTCTCAACCTCAACCCTTTGATTGATCAATGTTTTGAGTTTATTCAGCAACCCCTATTAATTGATCATAGCGTTTGTTGGGTTTCACTGTGTTCAACCCAACCTACAAAAATTCTGAGTGACAGTTGGGGTGCGGAATGTGGGATCTAAATTGACTAACGTTTTGAGTAACGACCATCAAAAAACCGGGGTCATGCCCCGGCTTTTAAAGTCTGCGTCGTTTCCGCTCAACAGCCGTCTGGTCCACAGAAATGTCTTCCGTACAGTACCTCTGCTTCACAGATATAGATAATGCCCGCATAATCCATGAAAAATGTAATTGCGACCTTATCTGCTATATTCTCCGCCATCTCCCGTGTTTCGGTGAGTACCTCGAACTTCACATTTGAATCAGTATCAGCAGTGTTGGGTTTACCGGTAGAGCGCACGTTACGACTACCTTTACCGCCAGTATCCACCACTGTGTAACCAGTCGCTCCGCATTCTTCAATGATCTTGGCGACCTTTTTGAGCAGCACCTTTTCGGTGACGATGACGAGCTTGTTGGCACGCTTGGACATATTGATTACCTCCTTACCTACGTAACTTGATATTATATATTCTTGTTATGCAAACCCAATACTGAGTTGCTTAGTCTGCTGGTTCAAGGAGCGCCAACAGACCACGACCCCTCTGGGATTAGCCGCCGATCGCCTGGGCAAGCCCGACAAAGAAGGGTATACACAAGCCGATTGCAACTGGTGTACCAATGGCTGTGGATGCACCTATATAAGCGGAGGGATTAGCCGACGGGATACCTGCCCGCAAGGTAGGAGGACCGGAGATATCGGAACTAGAGGAAGCGATAACAGCTAGAACTACAACACCACCCATGCTGAAGTTCATGGTGTAGTGAGCAATCATACCTAAACCGAAGGCAATTAACCCATGTATAAATGGTGCTATCACACTATACACAACGTACCATTGAGCTACTTTACGCAGTTCGCCAACCCTTGACCAAGCTTCCATACCCATAACCAACATCAAGATCGAGAGCAAACCACGAAAGGCGGGATCGTAGAAGCTTTTGTAAACACTTTCCGGCTGGGTGAACAGTCCCAGAGCTAGACCTAACAACATGGCGGATAAAGCAGGACCACGGAGACTTTCCTCAATGATCGGCCATATCTTCACTTTATTATCACCGGGATCTTTCTGCTGACTGAGATACTCCTGTCTGGTAGTGGGATAATCGCCCGCCGCCACAGCCTGCTTGCTGAAAGACTCCTGCATAGCAGATTCGCCGGCTTCTTTAAGTTTCCTCTTGTTGAGGTAAATATTAGCTACCACAATGGCAGTTACAAGGGCGGGGATATCCATAAAGGGATAGAGTGCGCCAGTCCATGCTTCAAAGGGAATTTTTTGTTCTTCCAGTACCGTCAGACCAGCAGCCATTGTAGAACCACTCACTGCTCCAAACAAACCACCAGTGGCGATCGCGTCAACGACTTTGACCTTTGGCAGTTTGGCTAAGGTATAGCGTGAGATGAATACAATCGTAATCCCTGTTACTACAGCAAAGATCATGGGTAACACCATCTCTGTCAGATTAGAATTACGGATCGCAATTCCACCGGTGAGACCGATTTTGGTCAGCAGCATGAAGACGATGATCGTACAAATTGCCTCTGGAATTACCAATTCACTACCAAGAGCAGCAATGATCATCCCCCCAATCAAAAAAGCCAGTGTTGGAGACTGCAACTGAGCAATAAAGTCCGTAATAAATAAGGACACAAAATCCACGAGTACCTCCTTCTCCTCTAACGAAGAGCATTGAATCAATGAACTAAATGAGATTTAAAGAGCTAAAGAAAGTAAGAATGAGGCTCTTCACCCCTACAGCACAGGTTTTTACCGCAGACTGAAATTACAAGCATTTAGCCACACCAAAACAACTATTTTCAACTGCCAAAAACTTGATCGCTAATAATGCAACTATGATTATTTGGTAATAACAACCCTTGGTAACAATTAAAAATTTTGTCACCCAGTTTATGATTAGTTGAAAATATTAATGTTGGCTAATTTCTGTTGATGTAATTTCCAGAAGTTAAGCTGTCAAAATAAAAAGTAAAGAGTGTTTATTAACAGCCTTTCCAGTTTTATGTTGCGGTAGAGGATATACTAATGTTGATATAAATATGTAATTTCAACATTTAAGTTTTATGAAAATTTGGTTGTCAAAATACATCTGTCAATGCTCCTCAAGTAGTGCTTAACTGTTTTCTAAGTACAAAAAACAGCAAGTGTAAAATATCTTGCTGATTTGTGATTATGTTTGACAATTTACATGAATTGTAAATTAAGGTTCTACTTCAGGAGAAATCCTAGTTACCTTGAAACACAATCATGCAGAACTATCTACCCAGTTTGGTTTTTGCAGTTGAAACCGGGGATCAACTGTTTGATTACAAATAGCATACAGCCTTTAGGTCAAAAAAAATAACCCAAAGACATGAATTATAAAAAAAATATTATATACCTCATATAAGCAGAAGCTTATATGAAAGCCCAAAATTGGCTGTATTAGTCAATGTATAAGTTTTATTCTATGAAAACCATTATTTATTTATGAGGGAACAGGGAATAGGGAATAGGTAAAAAAAGGTTTACTGAGAAAATATATAGGCGAAATTTAATTCGCCTGGTTTAGTATTAACCTACATCATCATGAGCGAAACGGTTAAACAGGAAGTCTAACGCATAGTTACGGAGTTGATAATACTTGGGATCTTCCATAATTAGAGCGCGATCGCGTGGTCTAGCAAATGGAATTTCCATCACTTCCCCAATTTTGGCATGGGGTCCATTGGTCATCATCACCAACTTATCAGCTAAAAACAGCGCCTCATCAATATCATGGGTAATCATCAACACGGTACAACGGTTTTCATTCCAAATTTTTAACAACTCCTCCTGTAACTCTTCTTTGGTGATCGCATCTAAAGCGCCAAAAGGTTCATCTAAAATTAATACTTTCGGACGAATAGCTAAAGCGCGAGCAATAGAAACACGCTGTCTCATCCCCCCAGACATTTGCATGGGTTTCTTCTCCATAGCATCAGACAGACCAACCATAGCTAAATGTTCCCGAACAATAGATCGTTTTTCGGCTTCTGGTTTAGTGGGGTAAACAGCATTTACAGCCAAGTAAATATTTTCAAACGCTGTCCGCCAAGGTAAAAGCGCATAGTTTTGGAATACTACCATCCGATCTGGACCTGGTTTAACAATTGGTTGTCCTTCCAATAACACCCGGCCAGTGGTAGGAGTATTAAAACCAGACACCATATTTAATAAAGTGGACTTACCACAACCAGAGTGGCCGATCACACAAATAAACTCACCTTGATCAACTTCTAAATTGACTCCATCCAGAACTGTAAAGGGTCCTTTTTTCGTGGGGTAGGTTTTGGTGACATCTTGAATTTGTAGAAATGCTTGACGGTTGCGGGTTTTAGTAGATGAATTATTAAAAGTGAGAGTACGGTTTTGCATAGTTTTGGTAATGGGTAATTGGTAATGGGTAATGGGTAATAATCTCATTCCCAGACTCTGTATGGGAACGAGAAAACTATTACCTTCTGCTTTTTTTAAGCCGTTTTAAGCTGCTACCTTTCTGGGAGTATCAAGTACCACTTCCGCCACAGAAAAATCACGTTTAATTTCTAAACTACTGAGATAAGCAAAAGGATCATCAGCGTTGAAAGGTTTACCATCAAATAATTGAATAGGTTGACGGGTGTAACTGATATCTAAACCTAATTCCCTCGCTGCTGTACTAAACACACCCACCCGACAAACTCTTTCCACAATTTCTACCCAGTTACGGGGGAAAGGAGTTTCACCCCATCTTGCTAACTGTGTCATAATCCAAGTTTGCTCAGTTCTGCTAGGACGATTAATGGCAGATGTACCATAAAATTGATGATGGGCATATTCCCGCATGGGATGATCTAAATCGCAACTATTAGCATTGGGATCTTCAAGTTGAATAAAATCAATGTCAGTATTCACATATTCCCGATTTGCTAAGATGGATCTCACTTCCTGAGCATTTTTAGGATCAGCACAATATTTACAGGCTTCTAACAATGCTTTGGTTAAGGCAATATGAGTATTAGGATAAGCACTAGCCCAGTCTTCTCGTACAGCTAAAACTTTACCAGGATGTCCTAACCAAACTTCCAAATCTGTGGCAATTGTAAAACCTGAACCTTCAATGGCGGCGCGATAATTCCAAGGTTCTCCTACACAATAACCATCAATACTTCCACCTTTCAAATCTACCACCATTTGGGCAGGGGGAATATTTTTCATGGCGACATCAATATCAGGATCAATTCCTCCTGCTGCTAACCAATAACGCAAAAGTAAATTGTGCATTGATGCCGGATGTACAACCCCCATTCTGTGCATTTGATCGCGGGTTTTCAGCAGGTATTCTTTAAAGTCAGAAAGACTATGTACACCTTGATCATAAAACTTTTTCGCTAGGGTAATGGCGTTACCATTGCGAGTCATGGTTAAGGATGTGACAACTGGTAATGGTTGGTTTTTATTACCTCCTAATGATAACCATATTGGCATTCCTGATGGCATTTGGGCTGCATCTAAATATCCGCCAGAAATACCATCAACAATACCCCGCCAGTTACTTTCTCTTACTAGGGAAACTTCATCTAAACCATGTTTAGTAAAGAAATCTTTTTCTTTAGCTACTGCTAGGGGAGCGCAAGCTGTAATAGGGAGAAAACCAATTTCTAAATTTACTTTTTCTAAACCGTGACGAGCAATGGCTGGGGTTTTTCTGGCACGTAGTTTTTTAATACGTTTTTGTTGGTTGAGGAAGTAAATCATTTCACTACGCAAGGTGTAGTAACTGGGATGTTCTACTACTTCCATTCGTTTCCTGGGTCTGGGAATATCTACTTCTAAAATATCGCCAATTTTTGATTCTGGTCCGTTGGTTAACATGACAATTCTATCAGATAACAAAACTGCTTCATCAACGTCATGTGTCACCATTACGGCGGTAACTTGGTTTTCTTCACAAATTTGCATTAATTGTTCTTGCAAATTACCGCGAGTGAGTGCGTCTAATGCTCCAAAAGGTTCATCTAATAGTAATAGTTTAGGACGAATTGCCAGAGCGCGGGCGATCGCCACCCGTTGTTTTTGTCCCCCTGATAACATTGCTGGTTGTTTATCAGCATGGGGACGTAAACCCACCATATCTATATGTCTTTCGACAATTTCTTTACGTTCTGCTTCTGGCATTCCATTTAACACAGAATTAACCGCCAAAGCAATATTTTCTCTGACTGTGCGCCAAGGTAAGAGAGAATAGTTTTGAAATACCACCATTCTATCTGGACCAGGTTTTTTAATTCTTTGACCTTCCAGAGTTACTAAACCTTCTGTGGGCAAATCTAAACCAGCAATCATATTTAAAAGGGTTGATTTTCCACAACCAGAGTGACCAATTAAAGATATAAATTCACCCTTTTTGATTTCTAAATTAATGCCTTTGAGAGCGATATATTGACCGCCGCCTGTTAATTCAAAGACTTTATCAATTTGATCTACAGCAACAAATACTGACATAGTTTTGGTAATTGGTAATTGGTAATTGGTAATTGGTAATTGGTAATTGGTGATTAACAATTACCTAATTTATTTGCTGAAAGCTAATAGCTGACTGCTGATAGCTAAAAATTATTTTTGTTCTGGAAGGATGAGGTTTTGTAACCAAGCCATGAATTTATCAAGTAATAAACCCACAACACCGATATAAACCAGAGCCAAAATAACTTCACTGACGTTATTATTTTGATAAGCGTCCCAAATAAAGAAGCCAATACCAACGATACCGGACATCACAATTTCTGCCGCAATAATCGCTAACCAAGCTAAACCAATCGCGATTCTTAAACCTGTAAAGATGTAAGGTAAAGCCGCAGGAATTAAGATGTTAATAAAGTATTCTTTTTGGGAAAGTTGGAGAACTTTAGCAACGTTATTGTAATCACTGGGAATTTCTTTTACACCCACTGCTGTGTTAATCAAAATTGGCCAAATTGAAGTGATGAAAATTACGAATAATGCGGCTGGTTCGTTTTGTCTTAAAGCTGCCAAAGAAATAGGAACCCAAGCTAAAGGCGGTACTGTTCTTAATAGTTGGAACAGGGGATCTAAAGCCTTAGACATTGTTTTGTTAATACCAATTAACACCCCTAGAGCAATACCCACAATAGCAGCTAAAGTGTAACTGATAGCTACCCGTTGCAAACTAGCTAAAATTTGCCAGAATAGCCCTTTATCAATGCCACCTTTGTCATAAAAAGGGTAAATTATTAAAATCCAAGTATCTTGAATAACTTGAATAGGTCCGGGTAAAGTTGCACCGGGAGTCCAGGCGAATAATTGCCAAGCTGCGAGAAATACAGCAAGGGCGATCGCTGGTGGTATCAGTTCAGGAAATTGCTTTTGTAAATTGGATATAAAATTGTTATCCAGCTTGGAACTTGCAGGGCGTTTTTGGGCTATTGTCATGGGATGTTCTCTCCTAAAATTGGCTGATGATTAATGATAAATAACTAAGCACTAACTTTCTTAATTGTCAAACTCTTGATGTATGCCTCTGGATCTTCAGGATCGAATTTTACACCATCAAAGAATGTTTCGACACCGCGAGAGGTAGTAGCAGGAATATCCGCAGTAAAACCAGCTTCTTTTGCTGCTTCTTTCCAAATATCTTCCCGGTTAACTTTATCAATTAAAGCTTTAGCTTTTGCCCCTTTATTAGCAATGTAATCTTTTGGTAAAAAGCCCCATCTCACGCTTTCAGTGATAAACCATAAATCATGACTCTTGTAGGGATAAGAAACACTACCTTTACCATCTTTCCAGTACAAAGCAGCCATTGTTTTATCATTAATCTTACGGCCATCTCCCATGTCATAAGTACCCATGAATGGTTCCATCAAAATCTCAACAGGTAAGTTGAAATAATTTCTGCCAGCTAATATTTCCGCCGCTTCTTTGCGGTTATCAAAATTATCTAACCATTGTTGTGCTTCCATGATGCCTTTTAATAAGGCTTTTGTGGCTTTAGGATGTTGATCAACCCAGTCTGCACGCATGGCAAAATATTCTTCGGGGTGATCTTTCCAAATTTCTGCTGTCAATGCAGCCATGTAACCAATTTTGTCTTTCACAATTCTATAAGGCCAAGGATCTCCGGTACTGAAAGCATCCATTGTTCCTGTTTTCATGTTAGCAACGGTTTGCGCTGCGGGAACTGTTAATAATTTAATATCTGTATCTGGGTTAATACCACCAGCAGCTAACCAATAACGAATCCAAAAATCTTGGTTAACTCCAGGAAATGTTTGCGCTGCGGTAAATGGTGTGGGGGATGATTTTAATTGAGCAAATAAAGATTTAGCTCCTGCAAGTTGCAAAGTTACACCTTTACCTGCGTGTTTGTTAGCAATGGCAATACCATTACCATGTGTGATTAATTGACATAAAACATACATGGGAATAGGTTTATTACCTTTAGTAATTTTACCTTCGGTAATTAAATGTGGCATGGGCATTTGCCATTGTCCACCATCAATCCCACCACCAGCAGAACCAATTTCTATATTATCTCTAGCTGAACCCCAAGAAGCTTGTTTAGAAACTTCTACATCTGTCATGCCATATTTGGCAAAGAAACCTTTTTCTTTAGCAATAATTAATGGTGCAGATTCAACGATGGGAATATAACCAAGTTTAACTTTTGTAGTTTCTGGTTGTTGTTCCGCACTAATATTAGCTACTGGTTGAGCAGTATTAGTTGTATTCGTACCGCCTGTGTTACCTGCTTCAGGAGGATTGCCTAGACAGCCTTTCAGGAATACTGCACCTGCGGAAGCTCCGGCAGTAACGATAAATTTACGACGAGAAATTTGATTCAAAAAGTCAGACATAAAATACATCTCCTGGTTTTGCAAATCTATTTTTTAGCCATGAAAATTACCACAAGAAAAATTTATTTCTTGCACTTGCATACAATATATTCAGTCGTGATAAGTTCTCATTTTCCGTCGGACAATGCCTAACTTAGCTATGAAAACAAAGGCGGATTACTGTGATTTGTTGGATGAGTTACAAAAAATTTCTCAACCATTGAAAATTAGTTTACAGGTTTTTTTAAGGAATGCAACTACTTGGAGAGCTAAATCTTAAATGAATATTAGATTAGACATATAAGTAAAAATTTATAAATAGAGATAAATTTTGCTAAAAGTTTCTAATATATATCTTGAGACTGATGATTATGATTAGGTTTAGGCTATGCAATCCGTAGGTATTGGTTTAGTTTATTACCCTCAAAGGGCATGATATAAATAATTTTGATATTCTCTATAAGATTAAATCTGCAATCATAGATGAATCTTATTTGGTGACTGGTGACTGGGGAAACAGGAAATATTTATCTTTCTCCTGACTCCTGACTCCTGACTGTTGATAACTAATAACTGATATAAATGAACACTAATGAAAATTATTGCTTATAGCTATAGTGATCCACTATTGGAAACTACTCCCGATGAAGCTAGTTGGGGTTGGGAAGTAGATCACATTTATCAAGACTGGGGAGCGCGATCGCAACTACAACAATTAATAAGTGACTGTGAAACCGAACCTGCAAATTATCTGTTGATTCGCCGTTTAGAAGAATTGGGAGATACATTAGCACAAGTGAGCGATCGCCTCAACCAATTAGAAGCTATGGGCGTAATAGTCATTGCTACTGAACAACAATATAAATCCGCAGATGCTAAATTCCGTATTGATCTTTTCAACTTACTCCAAGAAATTCAACGTCAACAACGTAGTCGCCGCATCCGTCAAGGACACGCTAAAAATCGCATCGAAGCCTTACCACCTCCAGGTAAAGTTCCCTATGGCTACCGTAGAACCAAAGACAAATATATTATTGATCGCAGTACATCACCTATAGTCAAAGATTTTTTTGACAACTTTCTACTTTATGCTTCTCTACGCGGTGCTGTTCGTTATCTAGCCAAAAAATACGCTAAAAAAATCTCTGTCACTACCGGCAGACGTTGGTTAACAAACCCCGTTTATCGTGGTGATACAGCTTATCAAAATGGAGAAATTATTTCTGACACTCACATAGGTATCATTTCCAGGGAAGAAGCAGCGCAAGTTGACAGACTTTTACGCCGCAATAGTCGTTTACCATCTCGTACCGCTAGTGCGCCCCATTCTTTAGCGGGGTTAGTTGTTTGTAGTCAATGTCAGTCTAGAATGATAGTCACTCGTGTTACCCAGCGTTTTCAAGAACATGAGTATTTATATTTACGCAATACAAATTGTCCCCAAAATCCTAAATGTCGTGCTATTCCTTATCAAGATGTTTTGGAAAAGACAATTGAAATTGTTTGTCAAGATTTACCTTTAGCAGTTGCAGGAATGAATTTTCCCCAATTAGATACTATTAAAAATAGTTTAAATCATAAAATTGCACATCAACAACAAATCCTTGAACAGTTACCCACCTTGATAGAAACTGGAGTTTTAGATCCAGAAACAGCTAAAATCAGAGCTTATAAACTTCGCACAGAAATTTCTCAAATGCAAGCCAAATTAGCTATTCTCCCCCCTGTGAATTTGCGTGCTGTTGCTGAAGCTGTTTCTATTCCCCAATTTTGGTTAGATTTATCAGAAGTAGAAAGACGATTTTATTTAAGAGAATTTATCCGGCAAATAGAGATCATTCGTCAAGGTGAAAACTGGCATTTACAGGTAAATTTCATTTTTTAATAAGTTTTAATAAGTTTTAATAAGTAGGGGTTGCTGATAGCGGAGCGTGGTGTAAGCCTTCAATAATGGACAATTACAGCTATTTTCAGGTAAATAAACCACATTTTGATTTAGGTTTCGCGTCAAAAATGTAGGGGCGTTCGCGAAGCGTGCTGGAAGCATCAGCATTCGGACAATTAATTATCGGTTTTTACCGAAGACTATCATCCGAATGCTTCGCCCTGACTGTGGTCTAAAGACATGAAAACTGCTGTAACAATTAAAAATTGACAATGAAACAATTATCAATTATCAATTGTCAATTGTCAATTATCAATTGTCAATTATCAATTATCAATTGCTAAACTGGATCAAACCTGATACTTCTCAGACATCCTCTGACTCCTTGATCTCCTACCTAAAGAATTTGTGATAAAAACTTCTTTGTTCTCTCTTCCTTGGGTTCAGTAAAAAACACATCAGGAGTTGCTTCCTCAACCAAAAAACCACCATCCAAAAACACCACCCTATCAGCAACTTCCCGCGCAAAACCAACTTCATGAGTTACAACCACCATCGTCATTCCCTCACTAGCAAGGTTTCGCATCACATCTAAAACCTCTCTTACCATTTCTGGATCTAACGCAGAAGTCGGTTCATCAAACAACATAATTTTTGGTTGCATAGCTAACGCACGCGCAATAGCTACCCGTTGTTGTTGTCCCCCCGATAACTGTCCTGGATATTTATTTGCTTGGGCTAAAATTCCCACCCTTTCTAACAGTTGCATTGCTAATTCTTCCGCTTTTTGTTTCGGTAATTTACGTACCCAAATCGGTGCTAAAGTGATATTTTGTAAAACTGTTAAATGGGGAAATAAATTAAACTGTTGAAACACCATCCCCGCTTCTCTGCGGACAGCTTCAATATTTTTTAAATCACTACTTAAAGTAATTCCATCAATAGTTATTTTTCCCTGTTGATATTCTTCCAAAGCATTAAATGTTCTGATAAAAGTTGATTTTCCTGAACCGGAAGGACCCATTAAAACAACAACTTCACCCCGGTTGACTGTTAAACTCACTCCTTTAAGAACGTGAAATTTACCATACCACTTATGAACATCCTCAGCGATAATAATTGGTGCTTTTATTGTTTCTTGTGCTTTCATATATTTCAACCTCAATTGAATAATTGTCTATAGCTGTATACAAGTTAATTAAAACATTTAGTAAAACGATAACTTATACAATTAAAAGCTTTTAATACTGTCACCTGTCACCTGTCACCTGTCACCTGTCACCTGTCACCTTGCTTTTCTAACCTGCGAGAAGCTAAAGACATTGAATAACAAAATACCCAATAAATTGCCCCAATAAATATATAAACTTCTGCATATCTCCCTAAAAATCGCGGTTGTGCTAAAATAGAACGAGCAATTCCTGTTAATTCCACCAAACCCACCAAAGATAACAATGAAGTATCTTTAAATAAACCTATAAACTGTCCCACAATTGCCGGAACTACAGCGCGTAAAGCTTGGGGCAATATAATTAATATTAACACTAAAACTGAATTTAATCCTAGTGCCTTTCCTGCTTCAAATTGTCCTCTAGGAATTGATTGTAAACCACCACGTACATTTTCAGCCATATAAGCAGCACTAAATAAAACCAGTCCCGCAATTCCTCTAATTAAGCGATCTAAACGTAAATCATTTGGTAAAAATAAAGGTAACATAACTTGGGCAATAAACAAAATTCCTATTAATGGTAGTCCCCTAACGATTTCAATATAAAGAATAGAAAACCAGCGAATTATCAATAAATTACTGGTTCTTCCTAATGCTAATAATACTCCAATGGGAAAGGAAAGAACAATACTCACAATTGCCATTAATAATGTTAACATCAACCCATTCCACAGATTGGTGGAAACAGATTTTAAACCAAAACCTCCTCCAATTAACCAGATATTAATTGCAAAAGATAATAACCATGCTGGTGCAAGCCAAGGTGTGATAAATTGAGAAAATCGGTTTTTGATGACATTTTGTTTTTTGGTAAATAAACTCCAGGTTATCACACTTAAAGTTGTGATGATTCCTAAAACTATCCACAAACGCCAATATAAGGTTTTAGGAAATCTCCCCACTAAAAATAAATGTAAATTGGCTTGAATAACTTGCCATTGTGCTTGAGTAAATACCCAAACTACTATTCCTTTAATTATCCAAAAGAGAAAGATTAAACACAGAATAGTTAATACTGTATTATACCAGTTATTAAAGAGATTTTTCCTTAACCAAGTTAATTTATTCATGGGTTATTGTTTATTTATTGTTGTTCTCGTTCTCATACTTTTTTTCTCGTTCCCATACAGAGTATGGGAATGAAATATAGAAGACTCTGGCTTCTATTAAACCATAGTCAGAGACTATGTGATAGCATTCCCAGTCAGAGACTGGGAACGAGATAATTGTCAATTATCAATTGTCAATTGTCAATTATCAATTGATAACTATCTTTCTTTGATCTGAAATTTATGATTGATTAAATTCATCATCAAGGAAATAATTAAACTAAGAGTGAGATAGGTAAGCATAATTAATATCATCACTTCTACAGCTTTTCCCGTTTGGTTAAATGTGGTAGAAGCAACAAAATAAATATCTGGATAACCAATAGCGATCGCCAAACTAGAATTTTTAGTTAAATTCAAATATTGACTGGTAAGTGGGGGAATAATTACCCGTAAAGCTTGGGGAAAAATAATCAACCGCATTAACAAAGTTGATTTTAAACCCAAAGATAAACCCGCTTCCCATTGTCCTTTAGCTACTGATTTTATCCCACCTCTGACAATTTCGGCAATAAACGCACCTGTGTAAAAAGTTAACCCTAATAACAATGTCGAAAATTCTGGAGTTAAGTTAAAACTCAGAACTTCTAAACCATTTTGACTAAGATTAATGAAACCGAAAACAGAAATTTTATTTTCTAAATTTGGTAAACTCAGAAAAACTGCAAAGTACCAAAATAACAACTGTAATAATAAGGGTGTGTTTCTAAAAATCTCCACATAAACTAAACTGATATTTCTCACTAACCAATTATCAGATAAACGCGCAATTCCCGCAGTTATTCCCACAATTGTTGTGAGGATAATTCCCAAAATTGCTACACGCAAAGAATTAATTAACCCAACCCATAAAGCACGCAGATAGGTATCAGTGGGATTATAGTTAATAGGAGTTTCGCCAATATCAAAAGACGCTTGTTGCTGGAGAAAATCAAAACCAAAGTTAATTCTTAATTGCTGTAAGTTGCGGTTGACATTTATCCATAAAATAGTAACTATAGCTATTGCTAAAATGACAGCTATAACTTGTGTTGCAATTTGCAAAAAACGATAATCACGCCATATCGGTGGTTTGGAATTAGTCATTATTCATTAGTTATAGTATTTACCAAGCTAGTGAGGTACAGAGTTTTTTATCTTAGGGAACAGGGAACAGGGAACAGGAAGTAACATATTATTCTTCCCAGTCACCAGTCCCCAGTCACCAGTCACAAGTCACCAGTCCCCAGTCACCAGTCACCAGTCACCAGTCCCCAGTCACCAGTCCCCAGTCACCAGTCACCAGTCACCGAAATGGAGGAGAATAGAGTAAACCGCCTTTTGTGTAAAGTTGATTGTTACCACGGGGGAGATTGAGTTTTGTGTTTGTACCCAGGTTGCGATCATAAATTTCGCCATAGTTACCAACGTGCTTAACTATTCTGGCTGCAAAATCATTAGTTAAACCAATTCCTTCACCTAAATTTCCTTCTGTTCCTAAAAAACGCTTAATTTCTGGATCATTGCTATTAGCAAATTGTCCTATATTTTGGGAATTAATTCCTAATTCTTCGGCTTTTATTAAACTATAAACTACCCATTTAACTACATTATTCCATTGGGGATCACCTTGGGCAACTGCTGGCGCTAAAGGTTCAGAAGATAGCGAATCATCGAGAATGATATGATCATCAGGTTTGGGTAAAGTTGTGCGTCGAGAAACCAACGCCGAACGATCCGCAGTTACTCCATCACAACGCCCTTCTGCATAAGTGGCAAAAGTAATATTAATATCTTCAAAAACAACGGGTTTATAACTAATGCTTTGTTTTCGCATTTGATCTGCTAAATTTTGTTCAGTAGTTGTACCAGTTTGGGCGCAAATTGCTTTATCTTTTAAATCTGCTAAAGACTTGATACCGCTATTTTTGCGAACCATAATAGCTTGACCATCGTAAAAAACCACAGGGGCAAAATTTAAACCCACTGAAGTATCACGGCTGAACGTCCAGCTAGTATTGCGGCTTAATAAATCTACTTCACCAGTTTGCAAAGCTGTAAATCTTTCTTTAGCATTTAAGTTACGATATTCTACAGCATCAGGATTGTCAAACAAAGCCGCAGCTACAGCGCGACAAATATCCACATCAATCCCATTATATTGACCCTCAGTTCCCACAAAACTAAAACCCGGTAACTCACCACTAACACCACAAATTAGCTGTCCACTGGTTTTAACTTTACCAGCAATATTGCGAGTTACTTGTTGTACAGTGTTAGTGGCTGTATTTTCCGTTGTACCTGAATCACCCTCACAACCAGCAATAGTAAAAATGAAAGGAGCGATCGCCAGCAAAAAAGTTAATTTACGTGCAAGCATAACTTAAAATAAATAAATGTGTTTACAGCAGATTGCATATCAATAGGGTACAAAATCTCAATTGAACCTACTAACTCCTAGACAGAAACAGAGTTTTACCCCTGACTTCTTGATCTCCTGACTCCTTGATCTCCTGCTGTAATAAGAATGTATCTACCAAAGAATAGAATACACCTTGAGGACAACTCACTACACAAGTAAATTCAATGCCCATAGCAGGTTAAACTAGGTGTGGTGACAGTCGCTCCACCGTTCCTTATGAGGCTTTTATGGGAGCTAATCTGAAACAAATAGCCAATTACTTAGATAACCTTGGCTGGGAATACCGCTTTGATGAAGCAGAAGACAGAATTATCACAGGTGTAGAAGCTGATCATCTAGACGATTTTCTCATAGTCGTGCAGTTGGATGAAGACGGAAAATTTTTCCGAGTTTTTGCCCCTCAAGTTCTAGCAGGAGTCAAAGAACATCCTTATAAAGCTTCTATTCTCCAGACAATGCTGGCCATTTCTTGGGAAACCAAAATGCTGCAATGGGAATATGATCCCTCCGATGGCGAAATCCGTGCCATTATAGAATTTCCCCTAGAAGACTCCATACTCACCGAAAGACAATTTCACCGTTGCCTAAGCGGGTTAATTCAAGTTGTTGATAGCATCGCCTTACCGCGACTCAAACAAGTGATGGCCACAGGTGAAGATCCAGGTAATATAGAACTAGGGGAAAGACTGTTACTCAGTATTCAGGAAGAAGCCCCAGGACTACTGGATCTATTAGAAAAAGCAATGGAAGCTCGGAAAAAGCGGGGAAGTTTTCCCAATGAGTGAAGCGGATCATTGCTGAAATAGCTATCACAGGCTTCGCCTTGAAGGTGAGAGTGTCAAACTCCGAAGTGATAACCTAACTAATATACAGAAATTTTTTAGGGCTGGATTTTTATGACATCCTATACAACCTCCTCAGCTAAAGCGGAAATGAGTGAACTTCGGCGGTTAAAAAGCTTGCTACCACCAGAATTACAAAGCTGGGTGACAGTGGAAGGAACAACCGAAGTAAGTCCACCCCTGATCCGTTGCGAAGAAATTGGCAAAGACCAAGTAGAAATTCAAATCGACTTGGTAAAATGGGATGCTTTAGCGATGGATCAGCGTAATCTCCTATTTTGGCATGAAGTTGCTCGTATCCAAAATGACACCATTCCTAAAGATGGTTGGGAAATGGCCGCACTGGCTATTGGTTTAGGTGGTGCTGTAGGTGAATTATGGGTACAGGATGGCTTACTGCTAGTGTTAGCGTTGGCGCTTTGTGGTGTTTCCGGTTGGCGACTCTATCAAAAAAATAATGGGGAAAAGCAAATAAAAGAATTAATTGATGCTGACGAAAAAGCGATCGCCCTGGCCACCCGTTTTGGTTATAGTCTCCCCAACGCCTACAAGAGTTTAGGTAGTGCCTTAAAAACCTTAATTGACACCACCCCCGGTAAGCGTCAGCGTTCCCGCTATGAAGCCAGACTTTCCGCCCTCAAACGCAGCGCCAACAAAGCAAAAGCCAAATCTAGACCTATGGACGACGCAGGACTGTAGGAAGCAGGGAGCAGGGAGCAGGGAGCAGGGAGCAGGGGGCAGGGAGCAGGGGGAAGTTAATAACCCAATGCCCAGTCACCAGTCACCAGTCCCCAGTCCCCAGCGATGCACTGAGC
>NZ_JACJUZ010000059.1:0-34325 GCF_014299995.1 Sphaerospermopsis sp. LEGE 00249
ACTGGGGACTGGGGACTGGGGACACTTCGACAAGCTCAGTGCATCGCTGGGGACTGGGGAAAATTTTTATATCCTGACTCCTGACTCTTGAACTCCTGTCTATTAAACCCATATCAAAATCCTTAACTAAGGAGATCAACAAAATGTCACAAGAAGAGTTGCAAGAAAAAATCTTAAATTCACTCGAAGAATTGAAAGCTGATGTGGCAAAATCAAATGAGAAATTTGAGGTATACAGGCAAGCTACGCAGTCACTGGTTAATCTGGCTTTCGGTTTGATTGCCAGTGCTACGATAATTACGGTCTTTCTTAATCCTGACTTCAACTAACCAGTTTAGCATTTTTGCCGTTTTTTCTTAACCAGAAATGAATACAATGACTGTTAATGCTAGATAATAGGAAAGCCTTAACATTTACTAACAGCCCGGAAAAAAGAACTAAATTACTATGCGAACTCACTATTGCGGCGAACTCCGACAAGAGCATATTGGAGAAACTGTAACATTATACGGTTGGGTAGACCGTCGCCGCGATCATGGGGGTGTGATATTCTTGGATTTACGCGATCGCTCTGGTATTGTGCAAATTGTCAGCGATCCTCAACGCACCCCAGACTCCTACGAACTGGCTAACACCATACGTAATGAATACGTTGTAGAAATTACTGGTAGAGTTACCCAACGCCCCGCAGAATCTTTAAATCCTCGTATTCCTACTGGTGAAATAGAAATTTACGCTGATAAAATTCACATCCTCAACGCTGTGCGTAAACAGCTACCTTTTCAGGTTTCCACCGCAGATACAGAAAATGTGAGGGAAGACTTGCGGTTAAAATATCGTTATTTAGATTTACGACGCGATCGCATGGCGCAAAATATGCAGTTACGTCACCAAGTCGTGAAAGCAATGCGTCGTTATTTAGAAGATAACGAAGGTTTCATTGAAATAGAAACACCCGTACTTACCCGTTCCACTCCCGAAGGTGCGCGTGATTATATTCTTCCCAGTCGCGTTAATGAAGGGGAATGGTTCGCTTTACCCCAGTCACCGCAACTATTCAAGCAAATATTGATGGTATCCGGGATGGATAGATACTATCAAATTGCGAGATGTTTCCGTGATGAAGACTTGCGTGCAGACAGACAACCGGAGTTTACCCAGTTAGACATGGAAATGAGTTTCATGTCTCAAGAGGAAATAATAGAACTCAACGAAAAATTAGTTTGTCACATCTTCAAAACCGTCAAAAATATTGACTTACCCCGTCCTTTTCCGCGTCTAACTTATAAAGATGCGATGAATAAATACGGAAGTGATAAACCAGATACCCGCTACGGTTTAGAATTAGTTGATGTTTCTGATGTTTTAAAAGATTCCGGTTTTAAAGTTTTTAATGATGCCATTTCTAAAGGTGGAATTGTGAAAATTCTACCTATTCCTAACGGTAATG
This sequence comes from Sphaerospermopsis sp. LEGE 00249, assembly GCF_014299995.1. Lineage (NCBI taxonomy): Bacteria > Bacillati > Cyanobacteriota > Cyanophyceae > Nostocales > Aphanizomenonaceae > Sphaerospermopsis > Sphaerospermopsis sp. LEGE 00249. The sequence goes on from NZ_JACJUZ010000059.1 coordinate 1,451, forward strand.
ATGCAATTTCAAATGTTCGCATTAAACCAGGTGGAGACATTTTCAAAGAAGCAGCAGAAGCGGGAGCTAAAGGTTTAGCTTATATTCGCGTGCGGGAAAATGGAGAAATTGACACCATTGGCGCGATTAAAGATAATTTGACACCGGAACAAAAGCAGGAAATTTTAACTAGAACTGGTGCAAAAGACGGTCATTTATTATTATTTGCTGCTGCTGATATAGGAACAGTAAATAAAACATTGGATCGGTTGCGTCAGTTTGTGGCTAGGGAATTTAATTTAATTCCTGAAGGAAAAAATAACTTTCTGTGGATTACAGATTTCCCGATGTTTGAATGGAATGCAGATGAGAAAAGATTAGAAGCATTACATCACCCATTTACCGCACCCCATCCCGATGATTTGCATGATTTGAAAACCGCCCGCGCTCAAGCTTACGACTTGGTTTTAAATGGTTTTGAAGTGGGTGGTGGCAGTCTGCGAATTTATCAAAGAGAAGTGCAATCTCAGGTGTTTGAAACCATTGGTTTATCTACCGAAGAAGCACAAAATAAATTCGGCTTTTTGTTAGAAGCTTTTGAATATGGTACACCTCCTCATGGTGGTATTGCCTATGGTTTAGATCGCTTGGTAATGTTGTTAGCTGGAGAAGAATCAATTCGTGATGTAATTGCTTTTCCCAAGACGCAACAAGCACGCTGTTTGTTAACAGATGCACCTGCTGGTGTGGATGCAAAACAGTTGAAAGAACTTCATGTTGCTTCGACGGTGAAACCCAAGGTGAAAGAGTAAGTTTAAGATCCCCGACTTCTGTTAAGAAAATTAAGAAGTCGGGAATTTTATGCTAAAATCCCTACTAAAATTTTCATTAATATTTCTAAGTCGGTGGGAACTCGATATAACATTAAGTCTTGAGTTATGATTCTAGTATCACGTTGAAAACTGCCAAATTGCCATATATCCCCTGTAGTGACTGCACCATATAATATTGGTTCATCTGTTGATATCCATTCATTGACTGCAATTAATTCTACTGCAAGTTGAGTAAAACCCCTTGTTAAATCTGCTTGTTTTGCTTCTACCACTAATATTTGATGTTGAGTTTGCAGGTAATAATCTAAGTCACCTCGCAAAAATTGATTTATTTCTATGGGATATTCTATATTAATTGTTGCTTGGGTAATGTGGGCAATTTCTAATAAAATAGGAGCAATTAATACTTCTCTGCGTGCAGCTTCGCTAGTTAAACTGACTCTTTGAATTGCTTCTTCTAATCTTTCTTTTAAGTCATTTAGTCTAGTAATTTGATTGTTAGTGGTTGGGAAATTAATATTACTTTTGATTAAGGTTGATCCTAGTTCTTGTAAAATGTCCGCAGGTGCAAATCTTAAATCAAAGTATTTACGAAATGTGTAGGTTTCAGTAGGTTTGAGAATTTGCGGACGATGGGGGGTATTCATAAGGTTGTAAGTTATATTGTAATTGTAGATTTTTATTGTCTATATTATAGATTTTATTTCACGCAGAGGCGCAGAGACGCAGAGAAGAGAGAAAGAGTGTAATAGAACTCTCCGAAAAAGATGTAGGGACAATTCATGAATTGTCCCTACGAATGGGTTTCAGGTTACGCATATTTAATTTTCGGAGATGTCTATTGAGATATTGAAGGTGCGATTTTTTGGGATGAAGGAGATGGATCGCTGTTTGGTGAGGTGGAGAGATGGGTTAGTGGTAGCTTACCGTAAGTATCGCTAACTACTTCAAAATATTTAACTCCAAAAAATGTCATTTAATAATGTGTCAATATCACAATCAAACTGCCATAAATCAGGAAACTCATACTGTGGATAATCTTCTCGGATTTCCTTGAGTACATCTTGCCAGATCTCGTCAAAAATTTCAGGCAAATAATTTTTAAGACTAGGTGACTTTGCTAAACGTCGTTTAATTTGTTTACGTTGTTCTCTAATAGTTCTTTCCCAACCATTGTAATCATTTACTAAAGGAACATATAATCGTTTCAAAATATGCGATAATAATACATCCAAACGACTTTCCAATTCATCCCGATAAGATCGCCCCAAATCCTCAATCTCCTCTATCAAATTCTCAACATCCACATTTTCAAAGTCCCTAGCTTTTAATTTAGCTATAGTCTCTTGAGTCCAATGTAAATAATCAGATTCATATAAGGATTTTTTAGCAATTACTTGAGTCATTGATTTGTAGCTCCTGCAATAAATCCATTATTATATTAACATTATTGCTGATCACATAGCTATGGGTAGGGGTTTAGCATTGCTAAACCCCTATAGGATTATTGTAGTGGGATTTTAATATTATTCCCTTTACCGACAAACTTCTACCAAAGTGCTGGTAAAATTAGGATAAGAAATAGCAGCCGCTTCTGCACGGTGAATAGTCGTAGTACCACTAGCATTAAGAGCAGCGATCGCTAGAGAAGAGCGCAAGAGTGTGGTATAAAAATTATAGTAGATTTATTATAAACAACAATGTCTATTCCTGATTTTCAATCTGTTATGCTTCCTTTACTCCAATATGCTGGTGATGGAAAGGAACATTCTTTAAGAGATGCTATTACATTTTTAGCTGATGTTTTTAATTTGAGTGATGAGGAACGAAAGGAATTATTATCTAGTGGACAACAAGCGGTTTTTGATAATAGGGTAGGATGGGCGAGAACTCATTTAAAAAAAGCTGGTTTATTAGAGTCTCCCAAAAGAGGATTTTTCCAAATTACTAACAGGGGAAAAGAAATTTTAAAGCAAAATAACCCTGAAATTAATGTCAAGTTTCTTAATCAATTTCCGGAATTTATAGAATTTAAAACTATTAAAAAAGATAATGATAAATCAGAATCAGAAATTACGGAAGATTCAGAAATTTTGGAAACTACACCCCAAGAATCCATAGAGTTTGGTTATCAAAAAATTAGAAAAGAATTAGAGTTAGAATTATTGAACCGTGTCAAAAGTTGTTCACCTGACTTTTTTGAAAGATTGGTAGTTGATTTACTGGTAAAAATGGGTTATGGTGGTTCAAGACGTGATGCAGGGAGAGCAATTGGTAAAGCTGGTGATGGGGGAATTGATGGAATAATTAAAGAAGATAAATTAGGTTTAGATATTGTTTACATTCAAGCTAAAAGATGGGATAATACAGTTGTTGGTAGACCGGAAATTCAAAAATTTGTCGGTGCTTTACATGGACAAAGAGCGAGAAAAGGTGTTTTTATCACCACTTCTAAATTTTCTCAAGATGCTAGAGAATATGTATCTATAATAGATAGTAAGATTGTTTTAATAGATGGACAAGAATTAGCTCAATTAATGATTGATAATCATGTCGGTGTATCAACTGTCTCTATTTACGAGATTAAAAAAATAGATTCAGACTATTTTACAGACGAGTGATCAAAAACCTCAATCTTCCTCTTTGCGCCTTTGCGTCTTTGCGTGAGATATATAAAAAACAGGGGAAAATTGAAAATCCCCTGTCACCTTTACCGACAAACTTCTACCAAAGTGCTGGTAAAATTAGGATAAGAAATAGCAGCCGCTTCTGCACGGTGGATGGTAGTAGTTCCATTAGCATTTAAAGCAGCGATCGCTAAACTCATACCTATGCGATGATCTGTATGGCTGTCTACTTCCGCACCCACCAAAGCAGTACCACCAACAATTTCCATCCCATCGGGTAATTCTGTCACTTTTGCACCCATTTTATTGAGTTGTTGCGCCATTGCGGTAATGCGATCGCTCTCTTTAACTCGCAACTCTGCCGCATCTCTAATAATAGTTGTCCCTTCGGCAAACGTCGCAGCTACGGCTAAAATGGGAATTTCATCTATTAATCTCGGTATAATATCCCCAGCAATGGTACAGCTTTTTAACTGACTAGAACGCACCCGCACATCTGCAACCGGTTCCCCTGCAACTTCCCGTTGGTTTTCTAGCTGGATATCTGCACCCATCATAGCCAAAGCTTCTAAAATTCCCGTGCGGGTGGGGTTAACACCGACATTTTCCACCACCAACTCAGAACCAGGAACAATAGAACCCGCAACTAACCAAAAAGCCGCAGAACTAATATCACCAGGAACAACAACTTTTTGCCCGTATAATTTGGCATTTCCCGTCACGGTAACGCTGTTAGTTTCCGGGTCTATACTTAATTCTGCCCCAAAAGCTTTTAACATCCGTTCACTGTGATCCCTTGATAAAGCGGGTTCGGTGACTGTTGTTTTCCCTTCGGTGTTTAAACCTGCAAGTAAAATACAAGACTTCACTTGCGCTGAAGCAATGGGTGAATGATAATGAATCGGTTTGAGTGCTTGTCCTTGAACTGCTAAAGGTGCTAGAGTATTACCTTTGCGTCCCCAAATTTCAGCGGACATTTGTTGTAAAGGTTTAACAACACGGGACATAGGACGCGATCGCAAAGAGTCATCACCAGTCACAGTAAAAAACCGCCCTGGATGGGAAGCTAACAAACCCAACATTAACCGGATAGTTGTACCAGAGTTACCCGCATTTAATACATCCATTGGTTCTTGGAAATTACCTAAACCAATACCCTTCACCCGCACCAACTGGGTATTTAATTCCGAAATTTCCGCACCCAGCGCCTGGAAACAGTGAGCAGTGCTACGGGGATCTTCACCTAAAAGCAGTCCTTGAATCTCAGTTTCACCTTCAGCGATCGCACCTAACATCAAAGCCCGATGGGAAATAGATTTATCCCCAGGAATACTGATACGACCTTGTAGAGACAGTCCAGAGGGAGGACGCTGAATAATTAAGTTTTGAGAAGCGTTTTCTTGAGTTTGTAATGTTATAATAGCAGCCAACATTAGGATACACTAGCTTTTGAATAGACCGGAAATTTTGCAGTGACATCTAATGCCGCCACTGGTTAATTCCTTCCTAGTATCCTACCGCTTTTTATTGTCCGCAACCCAATCCAATCAGCCCCAGTTTAGACTAGCATTTTTTTAAATCTTGATAAAAATATTCACAACCTTGATCCACAGACTGATTCTAGCCAGAAAAAACATTGTTTTCGGGTTTTAGCTTGCAATCCTAGCCGTTTGCATCTTGATTTGTGTAGATTAACAAATTAGTAGATTCGGTTAATATGAATCAGGTTTTACTATTTAGTTGTTTAAACTAACTTTTTAAAACACCTAGTGTTGGTTTGATTTTATTCAACTGCTTCTATCACTTATCGTTCCCATGCTCACTCATCACCGCAAACCTATTTGTTTATCAATTATTTCCACTGACTTACCAGTTTGGTCCGTAGTGGAAACTTCTGGAACATTATATCAAAAAGATACTGACAGATTTCACTTACTATTGACTGCACCACCTTTAATCAGTTGTGAAGTAGGAAATTTAAGCAGTCGAGAAAATCCTGTTCCTCAAACTAAAAAAAATGTTGAAATCCCCACAAGTCCCAGAATTTTGTGGTTGGAAATTTCACCCTACCGAATCATTATGACTATGCAAGGTAACACTCAAGTAAGTTACCGACATTTCTGGGAACAGGGCGTTTATGGCATTAGTCGTTATTGGTTGCCTAATGAATCTTTGCAACCACACAAGCCTATTCGTTTACGTAACTTTACTAATAGCTTAGATCTTACCGGACAAAAATTACCAGAACATCTGCGACTTGACTATGAATTGTGGTCAGAAAAGGTACAACTAGGACGCTATATACTGAATTTGGAAATTGATAACTAATTAGGGGTTGCTGAGAAAGTCTTTCCGTGAGGGCATAGGAGTCAGGAGTCAGGAGTCAGGAGTCAGGAGGAGATTTGAAAATTTCTTTGCCATCTCTTGAAATCCCAAAAAATGCACACTTTTTCCGGTATACCCTTCAAAACCCTTGCACTAATTTCTGTGTTTATCAGCCTCTAACCTTTGATATATCAAGGTTTTAGGTTTATTCAGCAAACCCTAATTAGGCTTATTGAGTCGTTTTTAGGTGAAACATTCTGCTCTTTTTTCTCGTTTCTCGTTCTCATACTCTGTATGGGAATGAATTCTAGAAGGCTATGCCTTCTATTAAAGTAGAGGCAGAGCCTCTATAATGACATTCCCAGTCGGAGACTGGGAACGAGAGAGCGAGAGAAAGCTTTTGCGTGAGAATATGGTTCTACAGACTTTGGAAATATTTATCCAAAGCTTCGTGTACTAACTCTGTCATGGGTTTATTGAGTTTTTCTGCGGTTTCTTTGAGTTGGGAATAAACATCATCTCGTAAACTCACCCTATGACGTGATTTTCCGCTGCTGGTGGGTTCTCCCGGTGTATAAGTGGCTGAAAATTCACGGATAGCATCAAAACCAATGCGATCACAAAAATCCCCAAAGCTTTCTTTTCCTTTCCGTGATTTTTTAAAGAAGACAAAAATCGGCTCTAAAAAGCTTTCGATGTCGTTGTGGTGCAATTTTTCAATGATCGGTTGTGCTAACCGCGTTTGATCTGGTGAACCACCTAACCACACTTGATAAGATTCCGGCGCACTACCTACAAATCCTAATTCTGCCATATAAGGACGAGCGCAACCATTGGGGCAACCTGTCATCCTTACCACAAAGTGGTCTTTTTGTAAACCCACTTGATCTAATAAAGCCCGGATTCTTTCTAAAATACCAGGAATTGCCCTTTCTGACTCGGTAATAGCTAAACCACAGGTAGGTAAAGCGGGACAAGCCATAGCATAGCGGGTTAAAGCTGCAATTTGACTAGGATCAGCAATAATACCGCATTTATCTAAAATTTCTTGAATTGCTTCTTTATCTTCTGGTGCAATATCGTAGAAAATCAGGTTTTGATTTGGTGTGAGACGAATAGGTAGGTTAAACTGTGCAACAATTGTCCGCAAAGCGGTTTTGAGTTGAAAAGAACCTTCATCTTTTACCCGACCATTATCAATGGAAATACCTAAGAACAGTTTACCGTCCCCTTGTTCATTCCATCCCAGAAAATCTTGATATTTGAATTTGGGTAATTGTTTAAAAGGTTCGACAGCTTTACCAAAGTATTCTTCCACCTTGCTGCGGAATTTTTCCACACCCCAATCATTGATTAAATATTTTAATCTAGCGTGTCTTCTGTCGGTGCGATCGCCATAATCTCTTTGAGTGGCAACTATGGCTTTGACGATATCATAAACATCATCTTTTGCCACATAGCAAATCGGATCAGCTAGTCGCGCAAAGGTTTCTTCTTTATTGTGGGTTCTTCCTAAACCACCACCAGCAAAGACGTTAAAACCTTGGAGTTCCCCTTTTTTATTGGTCATTACTACCAATGTTAAATCTTGGGAATACAAATCTACAGAATTATCACCAGGTACAGTTACGCAAACTTTAAATTTGCGTGGCATATAATGAGTACCATAGATTGGTTCTACGGAATCATGAAAAATAGTCCCAGTGCCATTTTTTTGTCGTGCTGCTTTCACATCTGGGTGTTCTTCCGCACTAATGGCTTTTTCCCCATCCAACCAAATTTCATAATAAGCACCGGTTTGGGGTGAAAGCAAATCAGCGATATTTTGGGCATATTCCCAAGCATACTGATATTCTGAGCGATTTTTAAAGGGTGCAGGGGGAGCCATAACGTTACGGTTGATGTCACCACAAGCACCCAAAGTAGAACCGAGATTTTTTACAATAGTAGCGATCGCCGCTTTGAGATTCTTTTTCAAAATCCCATGTAGCTGAAAACCTTGGCGGGTAGTAGCTCTTAACGTATGATTACCATATTCATCCGCCAATTGATCTAAAGCCAAATATAGCTGCGGTGGTACCAACCCACCAGGATTTTTTGTCCGCAGCATCATTTGATAATCTTTTTCCTGTCCCTTAACACGATTATCACGGTTATCCTGTTGATAAGATCCGTGAAACTTCAGAATCTGTATAGCATCTTCACTAAAATGGGTTGTATCCTGAAGTATTTCAGTCGCTACAGGTTCACGCAAAAAATTACTATTTTCTTTGAGACCTTCAACTTTAGAAGGTTTACGGGTACTAACGGGAGAAGGCGCAGAGTTAATCATTACAGTAGTATGTTTGTCAATAATGCAGCAGTTAAAGAATAATTAAAGATTTAGCTATACTTTTTCTGCTGGTAGAACACCAAAAATCCGCTCGGAATTATGAATAATAACTTAATTTTAACACAGTTAAAAGCCGGCTTCATTAGTGATATCACACTTAACAAAACCAGCTATTTCAGTATTTTAGATGTAAATCAACAGTCAGGAGGCAGGAGTTCAGGAGTTCAGGAGTTAGAAGAATAAATAACTAATGTTTCTTTCCCAGTCCCCAGTCACCAGTCCCCAGTCCCCAATCACCAATCACCAACTTACTTAAAGCGATAACCGATACCACCATTAATGCTCACAGCAGAAGCATCACTATTTTGATAAGCACCGAGTCCTACTTTAGCGTTAGTGTAAACCAGGAAATTCTTAGTAACTTCAGATTCTACCCCAGCACCGACAACTACAGAATCTCTATTACCCAAGGGAGTGGGTTTACCGTCATTTTCTACGAAAGAATAGCCACCAGTAACAAAGACATTGGTTTTATTAGCAATGGGTAAATCTACAGAAACTTCCGGGATGATAGCAGCTGTTTCATCACCCCAGAGGACGTTACCCCGTGCGGAAAAAGGAGTATTTCCCAATTTTAAACGACCTGTGACATTGCCGCCAAAGGTAGCATCATCGTTACCTTGTCCACCACTGGTAACACCAGCAGCTACACCAACACCAATATAACTAGCATCTGTGCCTTTTTGAGTTTCGGCAGCAGCTTTACCCACGGAAAGAAATGCAGGAGTAATTACTAAGGAAGATAAAGCAGAAATTGTCACTAAAGACTTGAGTAAGCGTTTCATAAGTTTTACCACAATTTAGAAGTTTTACTGTTAAATTCTAAGTCGAATCGGAAGTTGAAATGTTCCAGATGATTTGAAAATTTACTAAATTCATTGTTACTATTAATGCAAGATGTTGAACTTATCGGTATTTAGTAAACTTTTGCATCCTTGGTTATAGTTACACTGCCATCTTTGAGTATTCCAGGTGATCAGATGACAGTTTACTAATCGTCACTGAGCAATATAAAATGATGATAAAAACTACAAAGGTATTATCGGGTTTGCTGGGTGTGTGTGTTGGTGATGCTTTGGGTGTACCGGTGGAGTTTACAAGTCGTGCAGAACGTCTCAAATCTCCGGTCACATCTATGTTAGGTTATGGTACGTGGCATCAACCACCAGGAACATGGTCTGATGACAGTTCTTTAACTTTGTGTTTGGCAGAATGTTTGTGTGATGGTTTTTCCCTAGATGCTATAGCTCGTTCCTTTTCCCGCTGGTACACAGAAGGTTATTGGGGCGCTCATGGTAAAGTTTTTGATATTGGTGGAACTACCAGACAAGCTATTATTAATTGGCAACAAGGAGCAACACCCCTAAAAGCAGGTGGTACTGGTGAAAATAGTAATGGCAATGGTTCTTTAATGCGAATTTTGCCAATGGCTTATTTTTATCAAACCTTGACTTTTCAGGAATTAATAGAACGAGTCCATCAAGTTTCTTGCATTACTCATGGCCATCTGCGATCGCAAATGGCTTGTGGCATTTATATTAGTATTGCTGTAGAGCTATTGGCAGGAATAGAACCCAAAGCAGCTTATTTGCAAGGGTTGGACAAGATTCAATCACTCTATTCTAGTGGGGAATATGCCTTGGAAAAACCCCATTTTGATAGAGTTTTCAGTGGAAAAATTGCTGATATACCCATCAAAGAGATTAATTCTGGTGGTTATGTAATTGATACCCTAGAAGCATCTTTATGGTGTTTTTTAAATAGCTCATCCTACGCCCAAGCTGTACTTCAAGCCGTTAACTTAGGCGGAGATACGGATACTACTGCTGCGGTGACAGGTGGGTTAGCGGGAATTTATTATGGCGTGGAAGGTATTCCTTCAGAATGGCTGGATCAAATTGCTCGGAAACAAGACATTATAGACTTGAGCAGTCGTTTGTCATTATTTATAGGGAATAGGGAATAGGTAATAGGGAATAGGTAATAAATGAACTCCTGATTTCTGACTCCTGACTCCTGTAAGGGCGAAGCATTCGGGCGAACAATTATTAATTTTTCTCCAAAGCTATTTTCCGAATGCTTCGCCCCTACTTTGCCCTTACGACTTCTGACTGCTGACTGCTATACATAACGAAAAGACTATTATATTTTTACCTGTTCATTGATCCATTGTTGGTAGTCAGTACCAGCAAGGAGAATAGGTAGAGCGATAATTTCTGGCAGTTGATAGGAATGAATTTCTCTGATTTTGGCTGCTAATGTAGAGAATAACGCCAAATTAGTCTTAATCATTAACTGCCATTCATTCTTTTTGTGAATTTCTCCTTGCCATCGGTAAATAGAGTAGACGGGTGACAAACTGACAGCAGCTGCGAGTTTAGCTTCGATCACAGTTTGAGCGATCGCCTTAGCTTCTTCTTCAGTGGCAGTTGTCACCATAACTACACCATAACCAGTTGGTTGCTGCAACATTGCTAAACCAGAGACAGAGAGTAGACTTGACCATCAATTAACAAGCGAGTGATACCTTTGGCTTGGAGATGGTTACTAGCCTTATGCAGCATTCTACTGTCAGGAACTTTAATCACGCGATCGCGTTTGGTAGAAAAGCGTTTGGCCACGCGATGATTATCAAACACTGGCAGAGTTTTCTGCTGGGTTTCAATAGTAGGAATAGCTCCCAAGTCCCCAAAATCCTTGAGTGGTCTAGTAATTAATTCCGCAGAGCGATCGATTACCAGATAACAAGTTTTCGGTAAAGATGCCACAGACAAGGGTAAAACTTGAACTGCTCCTTCTCCTGGTCTACGTCTGGTAACTAGAGGTGTAGGTTCTTCAAAATCTTCGTCTTCAAAATCCTCCTCATCTTCAAACAAATCATCGTCTAAATCATCCAAATCATCAGACTCATCCAGTAAATCATCATCGAACATATTGCTGATGACGTTTTCTTCTGGCTCCTCATCCTCTAGTATGGTTTTGGGAATGCTGGGTATTTCAGGTGGCCGATGTCGGACGATTTCTATTTCCCTAGCTACCGGCAATTCTGGTTTTTCCGTGGCAGAAGAGCGTGTTTTCACCCTTCTAATAGCCGGGATAGGAGGTGGAATTTGTTCAGACTTAGGAGCCTCTTTCACCTCTTTGATGACCGTTTTAGGTGGTTCAACCTTGGGCAACTCTAAGCTAGGTTGATCACTGCTTACAGGTGCTGTTTCGATTTTTGGTTGTTGACTCAACAGGGGTAACTGCTCGTAACTTACCTGCGCTCTGCCTTCAGGGGTTCTGGCAGCGCGTTTTAAAGAAACAAGATATTCGTAATCTTCTTCGGGTAAGGTACTTTTAAGCAGTCGGCTAATGGTTGAGTTGCTTACTCCATAACGTTCTGCCAAAGTCGAGGTAGTTTCGGCAGTTTCTCTATATAACTTGAGAATTTCTTGCTTGTCAGAATCTGTTAATTTTCTCACGGTAGACACCAAAATTTGTTAACTGCGTTTGCGTCCACTGGTACGCCGCTTGAGGCTCAATGATGCTTCGTATTCCAGAGCAGCGCCCATACCAAATAACACTCCACTAAACACCCAGAACACTTCTAGTATGTCTCCACTTTGATAATTTGGAAGATAGTTAGTGGCATATTTAAACCACATATCTGCAATGTAGAGCGAAAATGCTGCGGCTGCAATCATTCTCCATGACCGGGAAACTTTTCCTCCCCAAAACGCTAATAACATGATTGTAGCGATAATTAATAACAACACATCACTAATTACATAAAACCAATCTAAAATCAGTTTTATTTGCATCAAAATACCACTTGTTTGAGCGGATGGTGCTGCATTTTGCTGAGAAATGAACCAAGCCACAAAACTTCCTAATGCACCAACAGCAAACACAATTAACCATTGCCATTTTTCTAAGTTGATGCGTCGGGAGAACAAAGCTAGAGCCATACCTCCACCCAGGAAGATATAAGTCATGACAAAAAACACATCTGCTATAGACACATCCGGTTCTTCGCCTAAACCTATTTCTATATAGCCAAAAACTATCCCACCGATAAAATAAGCCAGCATACCTAAGCCGATAAACAGCCAAACCTTTCGGCTGCTGATAATTTGGGTACTTTGCCAGTTTCGCCAACAGAGAACAGCAGAACCCAAGTAAGCTGAAGCTTCAAAGATATTGGTTCCTAGTAAATACCAAACTTCACGAATTTCTTCGCCGTTGGGACCACCAGGGATTTTGGCGCTGAACAACAAGAAGTATAACAGGGCTAACATTGCCCAGCCAATACTAATCAAAATGATTCTTTGAGTCGTGAAAATGGTTTTCGCTTTGTAAGAATCGTCGTAGGATTTACTCATAGGTTTTCACTAGGTAAATGCACTGTACTACTATTTTTGACATAATTAAGGTCTTATGTAATTGAAATAGTATTAATTGCTCAATGTGATACCTGAAGTTGGGTAACACTGAAATCATTTGTGAGCCAATAATATCCATCCTACTGCCAAAGTTTACTCAGTGGAGATTGATTTAACCAACCGATAAATATTAATAGTTCTTCTTCTGGCATATCTTGTAGCCTATCCTCTAATTGATGAGCAAAGTTCGTATCACCAAAATATGTTTTTCCTAGTCGGTGCAGTTCTTCCAGGAGAATAATTACATGAGTTTCTTGCCAAGGAGGCAGTTTGGGCATTTGTGAGGGTTCAACAGTTAGCAGAGCTTTGGCTGACTCTGGGGAAGATGCTTGGGGCAATTGTTTTTGCTGTAATATCCCTGTGATATCTTTTTCAAATAAACCTGCTTGTCGATTACCTAATAAATCTTCAATATCCATATAAACGGCTTGCAGGAGCAAAATACTCGCCAATGTCAAAATCTCAATATTGCTATGGCTACCTGTATCACTGTCTAGCTGTTCCAAGCGAATTTTGCCCCAGACGCTAAAGCGTTCGGGTTCTTCCAGCAAGACACAGGCTTTACCTCTATTGTCAGTCAGCGATCGCCACAGAGTTTTGGCTTCAACTTCTTGACTAGCTTTAAAAACACTTATCAGGCGAAAGGTTTGCCCCTGATAATGGAGGATCGGCACCTTCTGATCTCGCGTTGGGTGCTGAACGGTAGATATTTCAACATCCTGGCGTTTAAGAATAAACATGGCACTAGCAACTAACTCCTCACAGGGGCTGTTTTGATTTGGGATTTGTCTTTCATTTGGGCAAAATGGCCTCAAGTATAATAATTTATATTATGGTGAAATAAAATTAGACGTTTGCCAAATACTTTACCAGATATCTGCCAAATATCTGTCTGAGAGGATTAGCACTCAAGGTAAAGTTACCCCTTGACATCTCAATATATCGTAAATACCTACTTGGTTTCGTTTTTTAGTTTACATCTACTGGTTCATGAGGTGATGGTTCGTTATAAAAATTGTGAAATATTTAATTCTATCTTGCTTTTTACTAGGAACAGCGTATATAATAATCAAGGATGGTTTGTTCAAAAGCCAGATACGAGTCTTGGGCGCGTAGCTCAGTGGATAGAGCAATTGCCTTCTAAGCAATCGGTCGCAGGTTCGAACCCTGCCGCGCTCGTTTTAATTCAATATTCATCCTCAATGCTTGTAACTAAGGATATATGATTCATAGTCCTTGGATGAGAACATATTTTCTTGAGGATGCTGCACCATAACACAAATGATTATATTTGACTATGTTTGACTATATTTTTGTGATTTAAACTCAATACCCAAATTACTCACAGATGTGGAGGATAGCAAAAATGATGCTGCTTTTTGGGCTATAACTTCAGAAAGCTGAACCTGCTTAATTTTTACCAAACTTTCTTTAATAAAGGAATCTCTCACTAAAGCTTTCTCTCCACTATTAAAGGAAGTTTCATAAAATACTTCTTTAATACCAGCAGATATAATTAGCTTTAAACAAGACAAACAAGGTTCTAATGTTACATATATACTAGCACCTTCTGTAGATATACCATACTTTGCGGCTTGGGCGATGGCATTTGCTTCCGCGTGTACAGCCCTGGATGGTAGAATTTTACTGGCATCACAACTACTTAAACCTGGATAGCAATATCCTTGAGTTGTACAATGGGCTGAACCAGATGGGGAACCATTGTAACCTGTGGCTACTACTTGCTTGTTTTTAACAATTACAGCACCCACGGGAAAAGCAAGACAAGTTGATCGAGTCGCTGCTAGTTTGGCCAACATCAGGAAGTATTCATCCCATGTTGGTCTTTGATGGTATTCTTCAGATGAGCAAAAATCTTGCATGGTGTTTTAATTTCAAACTTTACTATTCTGCTTTGCTGACAATCAAAATCTTAAATGCTATGGCTTCCAATTGAATAAAAAGTTTTTTAATTGAATTAAAGCATCTTCACAGCCATTAAACTGTATTTCAGCAATAACAGTGGGAATACCGCGAGGAAATCTTGATATCCGCTTACCTGTTTCGTACAAAAGAATGATAGGAATTTTTTTACTCTCTGCATAAGCTAATTCCATTCCTACACCAAAAGAAAGCGAACCAAGGTAAGCAATAACCAAGTCTGATATACTCACCTGATGCTTATCTTTATCGAACACTTCACGAGGAGTAATATCGGGATTATTTACTGGATCAGTGTGTAAGTGCGGTACATAAGGTTGAAGACCGATTTCTTCACAAACAGAACCTATTTTTTCATATAGTGCTTTAGTTTCTATTGGATTTTCTACGTCAGTCAGCGCACCAGATATATATACTTTGTGCATTTTTCCTAGTCACCTTGCATTACAAGTTATAGCATTTACCAAGCTAGTGAGGTACAGAGTTTTTTAGTCTTAGGGAACAGGGAACAGTAAATAAGTTAGGGTGTACCTCATGAGACTGAGAAACGCTATATATCTCTTTCAATTTTGAAACAACAAATTTTAGTTTTATTACAAAAATATGAGCTTTAAATATAAATATCTTTGTGCATAAAAATATAGTATAATCATCTATTTGATCCTGGAGATATTGTTTTATTTGGATTTGCTTGTCTCTGAGGAGTCGTATCTGTTTTTGGATTTAAAGTAGACGAATCAGAAGATTTGAACAAAGCAATTAATGAAATAATAATTCCCAAAGCGCCGGCTATCGATCCTATTGCTGACCACCGAGTTTGTTGATCTGAACCTAGAAAACCTAGTAATGTGTCTTTAACACCTTTTTTAAGTTTTTTATACTCATCTGATTCAACCATGAGTTTTCTCAGTAAATCTGAATCACGCTTCATCCAAGTATTTTGTTTTTGGGCAAAATAGTCATTGATTTCTTGGGCATTAGGTCTTCCAATGAGTACATCAAGTCTTGCATCACTTGAACGATGGGTAACATTTTGGGACTTGGAACTTAATTTTTCAATAGCTAAATGGGCAATTGGATTTTCAACGTCTTTGACATTAATTCGGACTTCTTTGTCTGAAAGATTATGAAGGGCTATACAAAGAACACCTGACCAATTAGGATTTACTCTTGTGCCAATGTGTCCTAAACCTTCCGATACAAGCTTAACCACAGAATAAAGTGGTCCTCGAAATTGATTACTGAGTTCGACTGCCTCATCAGTCCAAACTAGAGCAGTATCTCTTGGTGGTATGTAGAAAAACTTCTGTTTTTCGCTGGGGTTATCTGGATTTGATTCCGTTTCAATAGGCAAGCGTTGCTGTAATCCAATTGCATAAGCATATTCACTAGCTGTTAGACATAATTCACAAGCCTTTATACTACCTGGTTTAAGAGGATGAAAAAGTATACCTTTACCAAGCTCCCTAATAATATCTTGATAACTCAAAACAGACATGAAATACTCCCTGACCTTTAGACAGCATGAGAATTTTCTAAAATTGTTGCCAACATGGTTGCTTGTTAGCGTTTATTGATCTTGAACATAAAGCTTGTCAATTTTAATACAGTTTGCGGCTTTTTGCAATTCTATCGCCAAATATGCAGCATGATCTGGACGTATTGCAGGGGAAGCGGCGCAAATTTCTCTGACTAATTTCAAAGCATTTTTACCAGAATAACAACCCACTATTTCCCCACTACCAGGGGTTGTATGTGTGACAACTATTTCATCATCTGCTATTTCTATTAAAAAATTTCCTGCGGGGTCAGCATAATCTAATTTTCTGCAAATAGCTACATATTGTTTTTTAATAAGTTCTTCTGCATTACTCCAAGTATCATCATATATATGCGCCGACTGACTGAGAGTTATTAATGGTCCCATTTTCAAATCATATTCAGAACGTCCAGCAATTTCATCTCTAATATGTTTTTGTAAAGCCCTTAAACCCATTGCATTTGCAGGCCAAGCAGCGAACATATCATTACTTCTGAGAGTCGCAGTTAATGATAATTCATTATCTACAACCCGTAACCAAATATGATTTAAACAAGGACTACCACCTTTTTCATGATCTTTCACATCCCATAAAGTCATTACTGCACTAGCAGCATCAATTTCTCCAATTAGTTTATTAATTACTTGTTCAATTTGATCTCGTCCAAACCAAGACCGCAAACGCTGACCATAGGTATATTTCACACCTTCTCTATAGGGTGCATCATCTAAAATTTGCGAAACATATTCTTCTAAAAAACTTCTATCTATTGGTAAATAATTAGGTTCAGGAAAATAAAAATCTTCCGGTTCGTCGGTGACAACTGCCATTAAATCTATTAATTCTTGCCATTTGCCATCATAACCTGTAGGTCTAATTGTGCCTGTGGTTTTAATTCTATGAATGATTTTTACCCAAGTTTCAGCTATGGTTTTTCCTTCTATTCTGTGTCCGTAGCGTGTTCCTGGTAATACTGTGGGTTCTATAGTTAACAGGGGAAATTCTAAAGGTGTTCCCCAAGGTTCTATGGTTTGTTTTTGGGCATAATATTTAATTTTTTCTACTGCTTCTACAATTGATTTTGCTTCTACGACTTTTAAGGAATGACGCAATTTTTCTAAGGCATTTATATCAATATCAATATCTATATATCCAGGAATACTAGAACGAATTACCCACGATTTTCGCCCATTATCACTTAAACTTTCTTCAGCACCATTTTGGAAAAAGTCTAATAAGCATTGAGAAGCACCTGCATTTTGATCTTCTTTGGTAGCGTTGAGGACAACCAAAGAACGAACATGAGGATTTAATAACAAATTGCGAATTAGTAAGTTTATGCCCCTAGTGGGTGAGTATAACTGTCCTATAACTGCATAATCTGATGGTTGCAGGTGTTTGGCGATCGCTTGTTTGACCGTCCAACCTGTAATTACAGCTATGTGACCATTTCCGTAAATCAACTGGTTGGGTTTGTGTTGCGCTGCATAGCGAAATTCAGTTGTATGACTTATGTGTGTCATTTTTTAGCTAAATTCCCTAAAAAATAACATTAAACTCTATCACATAAAACAGCTATCTGTGGAAAATTTACAAATTTTATTTTTTTATTCCCTCAAAAGAGATTTTATTCTTTACAAAAATTAATTTATCTGTTACAGTTCTTAATATAGAGAGAAGTTAAGGAAATAACATAATGGCTACAAACGGTTCTATGATTGACGATCAAGGCAAAATGAATAACTTTGCAGTTGAACCTAAAGTATATGTAGACGAACAAGGCGATCGCACAGGTTTTACACCTTATGCAGAATTACTCAATGGTCGTTTAGCTATGATTGGTTTCATTTCTCTGATAGCCTTAGAAGTATTCACAGGACACGGTGTGATCGGAATTTTAAAAAGCCTGTAGAAAATAATTAAAATCTGCTTACATAACAGCTTACATAACAATTGATAAACTAGAGAGACGGGAAAATTCTCGTCTTTTTAATTTGGGAATGTGGGCAAAAAATTTATGGTATGTTGTTAGCATTAAGCAAAGGGGAATCTATGGTTTTAACTGCTTCAACAATGTTACCTCTAGGTACTAAAGCACCAGAATTTCATCTACCAGAAGTAGTATCTGGAGAAAATATTTCACTAGCTAATTTTGCAGATAAAAAAGCATTATTAGTGATGTTTATTTGTCGGCATTGTCCATTTGTGAAGCATATCCAACAAGAATTAGCCAATTTAGGAAAAGATTACTTGAATAGTGATTTGGTAATAGTTGCTATTAGTGCTAACGATGCTCAAAACTACCCAAATGATGCACCTGAATCCTTAAAAGAAATGTCCACAGAGTTGGGATTTAAATTTCCTTTGTGCTACGACGAAACCCAGGAAACAGCACAAGCTTACACAGCAGCTTGTACACCTGATTTTTTCCTATTTGATCAAGAAAGAAAATTAGTTTATCGTGGACAATTAGATGATAGTCGTCCTAGTAATAATAAACCAGTCACAGGTGCAGATTTACGCGCAGCAATTGAAGCCGTTTTAGTTGATCAAGCTGTCACCAGTGAACAAATTCCTAGTGTGGGTTGCAATATTAAATGGAAACCAGGGAACGAACCTAATTACTTTGGTTAAGAAAATTTTAATCATCTCCAGATTATTCACACATTCTGATTTCTGAGCAGGTGGGAATTTCCCGCCTGACTCCTGAATTATTAACCATAAAAATCCACAAATAATAACTAACCTATGAGGGGTGAAATTCTATTTTTCTACCATTGATTGGTTGTACTGGACGAGCATTTACTTGATATAATTTTTGGAAAGCTGCAATTTGTTCTTCAGAAACTTGAGTTGTTTCTGTGAGTACATTCCATTTGACATTTTCGCTGCATGGTGGTGTAGTTAGTGAACCGATATAACTGAAAAAATCTTTATTTTTAGGTAGTAAATTGGCAGCGTTAATCGTATAATTTTCCATGTCATTGATTTTTCCCACTGCGGGAATATGCTGCCAAATCTGATCAATTAAGGGATTAGCTGAACCTTGATTCATCATCACTCCCACAACTGCTAATTGGTTTTTAGCATTGCGATGTACTAAGTGCATTTCCAGAGCAGATGCTTTATTATTAATAGTATGTTCACTAGGTGTATGAAAATGAAACTGGATGAGTTCATATTCCTCATCGTTAATTTTCATAGTGCTACCTGGGTGGTAATTGACTTGGACAGTATAACCATTATTAACAACTAATAAAGGTGTGGGTTGATAGTTAAACTCTATTTTTCCAGGAGTTCCTTCTACTGCATGATTTATATTGATGGGAGATTGATTTTTTCCTAGTTTACAAAGCGCAAACTCAGAACTGATTTCTCCCCAGTGAGTAGGATTTGCTGCACCTGCATAACTCCAGTCTGGTGTATTTTCCTCAGCTATGACTGGTGTAGGAAATACAGCCATTAATCCTATTAAAAATACTACAATTACTATAATATTTACACACAAAAGGTTTTTTATTTTCCAGCTTAGTTTCATTCTACTAAAATCTATACCTCAACAAAATATAATTAAAAATGCAAAGGATCACAATTCAAATTTCCCAAATTCAAGAGACAAAAATTTTATTAACACCCCAACAACAACATTATTTATTGCGAGTTTTGCGATTACAAGATGGAGATAAATTTATCGCAATGGATGGTATGGGTAAATGGTGGTTAACCCATTTAAAAGGAGAAACAGGAGAGATTTTAGAATTACTGGAAGTGAAAACAGAATTACCTGTATCTATAACTTTGATGGTAGCTTTACCAAAAGGAAATGGTTTTGATGATGTTGTCCGTTGTTGTACTGAGTTAGGTGTATCTTGTATTGTACCAGTTTTGAGCGATCGCACCCTCATCAACCCCAGTCCCCAAAAATTAGAACGTTGGCGACGCATAGCTGCTGAAGCGGCGGAACAGTCAGAGCGTGCTTTTGTCCCTACCATTTTAGAACCTGTAGCTTTTAGCACCGCTGTAAATGCAAGTGCAGCAAATCAGCGTTATATTTGTGAAGCGCGGGGAAATTATCCACATTTAACAAAAGTGCTAAATAATCTCTCTGGTGAAAATATAGATGAAATTGTCATTGCCACAGGACCAGAAGGAGGATGGACAGATAAGGAAATTGAAATGGCTATAAAAGCAAAATTTCAGCCTGTTTCCCTGGGTTGTCGTATTCTCCGCGCTGTCACTGCCCCAATTGTAGCATTATCCTTGATTACGGCTGCTTGTGAGGCATAAACCGCAATACTTTGTGATAATTATTCAGAAGTGAATGTAATTTGTCGAATGTGGGTATAAATGATATATCTCACGCACCAAGATCAAGATAACGCTGTTTGCGTCTTTACTTCTAGAACACCGATTCATTAATCGTCAGGGCGAAGCATTAGGGTGATAACCTATCGCTAAAACCATTGATATTCTGTCCGAATGCTTCGCCCCTACAAGGTAAAAACAGATTACCTAGCATTACTGAATCGACGCTCTAGGCGTGAGAAATTCATTTAAGTTTATATAAAGTCATGCTGGAAGAAGTGATCGCCGCCTTTGAACGTAAGGACTATCAAACCGCCGTTACATTAATTAAACCATTACTCAAACAATCACCGGAAGATCCTTGGGTGCAATTTTATTTCGCACGGTTACAGGAAGTTTATGGAAAGCGAGAAGAAGCAGAAAAAATTTATCGTCAACTTTTGAAAGTGACCATCAATAATAAAATCATTTCCCAAGCACGTCAAGGTATACAAAGAATCAAAGATTTTGAACAAACAGAAAGACAAAAAGCCATTGCTCAAGCAATAGCAGAACCAAGTAATAATGAACCAGGAATTTTAGTTTTAGAACCGATTAATAATGAACTAAAAACCTTAGCTGCACCCAAATTTGCCCAAATTATGCAAATTGATACTTACTCAGCTAGACTCATGTTACCTAGTCGCAGTTGGCGAGTATACCGCACAGGAAAAATAGGCGAAATGCAATTTTATGGCAAACAATTACAACAAGCTGGGATTCCCTGTTTTTGGTTAAAAATATCCCAAATTCAACAAATTCAAGTATATCAAGTGCAATATTTTTCTGAATCATCACCTAACCCAAAAGTTGTATGTGTCAGTTCAGAAAATCAACTTGGTTCTTTGAGTTTTGAATGGTCAGAAGTAACTGCCAAAGTTGTAGGACTTTTACCTATTTTTGAACAGGTAGTAGATATTAATGTTCGCGGTAAATTAGAACGTAAAACCCAAACTCAAGACTATTACCAATTTTGTGATTTACACCTACCAGAAAGACGTAGTATTTTAAGAATTTATGACAATGGCTATGAATTTCAAAAAGGTTTAGAAATCACTCCCCAAACTACACAAAACACAATTAGAATTAATTGGAATAGTTTGATGAGTTGGGTTGAGCAAAAAATACCTCAAGTTAAAACTTCGTCAGATTTTCAACCTTTTGGAGAAACAGTTTTAGATCAAACAGAAGTGCTAAATCAAATTCCCTCTCATATTCAATTATTTAGGAGGGAAAATACTAATTGGGATGCAGCTTTTCAGTTATACAGTGGAATTGTATTTGTGAAAAACTGTTCAAGTAATTGATAAATCAGTAAGTTGGAGATTTTGGATTAAAGGTAGGATTTGTCTTTGTGTTTGTAGTAAGGGCTTTAGCCCTGATTTTGAGGACTAAAGTCCTCACTACGAGCAATATATTCTATATTAAACAAGTTAATTAATCCAAAATCCAAAATCCAAAATCCAAAATTGATTTATCCAGGTACTTTCACTTGACCTGCCATATCTAGAAAACTACTCATGTTCGCACCTGGACGACGACGATCACCAGAAGATGGAGTAATTAAATATTTAGTTGCAAAATTTGTTTCAGTTGCTACTGCCGGTTTTGCGGGTTCTGCTTTTGCTGCTTGAGCGGGTTCTGCTTTGGGGGTTGGTGCTTGAGCGGGTTCTGCTTTTACTACTGCTGCTGGTGCTACGGGTGCTGCTGCTGGTGTAGTTTCTCCAACTTCTTCTTTTAGTTCCAAGTAGTATTCATCTTTTTTGCCAAATAACCCACCGATGAAGCCAAGAATACCACCGATTAAATTTTTGATAAATCCAAACATGACAATTTCTCCTGTTTTTAAATTTTTGTCATATCACCATAATTGTAAATTATTTCAACATAATTTTACATTTTGTTGCCATAATCATTGCGGTAATAAGCAGTAATAACTTTAGGGATTTTTACTAAATCGCCTTGTAGTCATTCTATAGGCCAATTGTTATGACTTCATTACAACTATTAGCGACTGATGAAGACCAGCGAAATCATTATTAAATCTTACCGTATCTATAAGCAAGATTCTGAGATGTTCCTTAACAAAATTTAACAACATTGGTTAATTGCAAAAACTGTCATAGCGTCTGGGTTGATAGCTCTAATACTTGGTTATATTTTCTACAGAAATAACTCAAATCAGATTTGATGAATACTGACAATTTTTTACAACCCTATTTCAAAAGTATTACTATGAATGATAAAGCAAACAAGCGTAATCCTGTTTTATTGGTACACGGAATTAATGATACTGGAGCGGTTTTCAACAAAATGGCGTGTTACCTGGGAAAGCAAGGTATGGTAGTTTGTACACTTGATTTAATTCCTAATAACGGTTCTGAGCTTTTAGATAATTTAGCACAGCAAGTAGCAGATTATGTAAACATGAACTTTGCACCAGAACAACCATTAGATATAGTGGGTTTTAGTATGGGGGGAATAGTCAGCCGTTATTATATTCAAAGATTGGGAGGAATAGAAAAGGTAAATAGGTTTATTACCATTTCCTCACCCCATCGGGGAACAAATATTGCATATTTAACTTGGTTAAAGGGTGCTTTACAAATGCAACCTAATAGTGATTTTTTAAATGACTTAAATTCTGATGTAGAAATGTTGAATAAGTTAAATTTTACATCTATTTGGACACCTTATGATTTGATGATTGTACCTGCGGAAAGTTCAAGAATACCTTTTGGTAAGGAAGTGATTTTACCCGTTGCTCTGCATCCTTGGATGTTAACAGATAAAAGGACTTTTGAAGTAGTAGCATCAGCATTAGATGAACCAATTAGTCATTAGTTATTAGTTATTAGTCATTAGTCACGGGAGCATACCAATGCAAGAAAAAATAACCGCAGCAACACCAAAACATCTCTTAAACTCTCTTACCTTTGTGTCCTTTGCGTCCTTTGTGGTTCAATCATATCAGTCCCTTGGATCATTTTTTCCGTTAGATCAAAATAAATGTACACATTTGCGATGCTTCCTTAGTCACTGGTTATTTTTCCCAATCACCAATCACCAATCACCAATTACCTATCACCAATTTCTGTATATTCAGAACTACCAAAAATTGCTTCTGGATAACGATAGTATTTAAATTCCATTAAGTTATAAAAAGGATCTTCTAAAAAGAAAGTGTGATGTTCTAGAGGAGACCCAAGAAAACGGTTTTTGGGTTCTTCTCGAAAATTCAGTTGTTTAATTTTGGCTTTTTCTAGTAATTGTTGCCAGTCTTTTTCTTGGGTGAAAATTAAACCGAAATGTCGGGGATAAATGCCTTTTTGGGGTGTTAAAGGTTCTTTAGTGATGTGGGCAACTAATTGATGTCCGTAAAGGTTGAGAATTAAAGCGTGGGGGTTTTCTCTTCCGGGGATGCAGCCTAAACCGTCGACATAAAAGGCTTTGGTTTGGGGGATGTTGGTGACAGGGAAGGCGAGGTGAAATATGATTTTGTTCATGGTGGGAGTTGAGTGCGAAATTATTTGACCACATTTGACCACTTGACAGATTGATTAACCGAACTAAAAGGATCATTAATTTGTCAGAGCGGAAAAATAATCTAGCAAAGGGCAGATATAATTACAGTAAAATAAAAAACATGGACGTAACTGGATTCGAACCAGTGACCCCATCGATGTCAACGATGTACTCTAACCAACTGAGCTATACGTCCTTAACCAAAGCGATTTTTATCATAGCATATATATTTTAAAGGTCAAGAGAAAAATGCCAATAATGGCACTAATTATGTTTTTATTTTTTAGCCCTCGAACCTTCCACCACTTCCAACAAACTCCGCAACATCCAATAAGCAGAAGTTCCTCCCGGATCTTGATGTCCGATACTGCGATCGCCTAAATAACTTGCTCTGCCTTTCTTTGCTAACATCGGTATAGTATCCTTTAACCCTTGTTCCGCCGCAGTTACAGCCATCCGCAAAGCTTCCACACTACCCTTACCTTCATTTACAGCTTTTTCAAAAGAAGTCACGGCGGGATGTAGCACATCTACCATAGTCTTATCTCCTAATTGCGCCTTACCTCGTTCAATAACTCCATTTAAACCAGATTGGAGTAAATTTAACATATCTTTTTCAGTTAATTCTTGCTTACCCGCAGTTACAGCACTCGCTCTTAAAAACCATGTTCCATATAAAGGACCACTTGCACCCCCCACACTAGATATTAAAGTCATGCTGACAGTTTTCAAAATACTGCTGATGTCCTTCCCTTCAATACTCGGTAAGATACTGCTGATCTTTTTAAAACCTCTATCCATATTGATACCATGATCGGCATCACCAATGGCTGCATCTAATTCCGTCAATTCTTCTTTATGTTTCTCAATAACAGAAGCAAATACATATAACCATTGAAAAATTTGCACCTGAGTAACCATTTCAAACTCCCCAGCGTAAACTTGCGGTTTTAACTGGTGCATCCCATAGCTGTAACATTTCCTCGTCTAACTTCAGCAGCGTGATGGAACAACCTTGCATTTCTAATGATGTCATGTAGGGTCCAATTAGATTACGCACTATTTCCAGTCCTTCCATCTGACAAAGTTCTGCTAGTTTGCGGTAGACGAGATAAAGTTCAGAAATCGGAGTCCCACCCATACTATTAACAAAAGCTAAGAGGCGATCGCCTTTTTGCAACGGTTTATTTAATAGTTCCACATCCTGCCATTCTTCCTTGGTTTCGTCCCATTCCCGCACCGTGCGACAATAGGCAGTATCATCAAAGAGCGATCGCCATAAAATCTCCGTAATTTCATCCCCTGACATCATAGAAACCCGTTCTCTTCCTGGTTCTCCATGAATGCCAATACCTAATTCTATCTCATCATCCCCCAAAGCAAAAGTCGGTGTACCCTTAGCAGGAACAGTACAAGAACTCAACGCTACCCCCACACTACGACCATGCAGATTTACCTTTTTACACAAATCAGCTATCTGCTGTAAATCATAGCTGTTTTCTGCCGCCGCACCACAAATTTTTTCTGCCAGTACTGTTGTTCCCACACCCCTTCTTCCTTGGGTATATAAACTATCCTTCACTGCCACATCATCATCAATAATAATATTTAATGTACGGATACCCTCACTTCTGGCTAACTCCGTAGCCATTTCAAAATTCATTACATCGCCACTGTAATTTTTCACAATATAAATAATACCCGCACCCCCATCAACCTGCTGTGCGGCGGCTAACATTTGATCAGGAGTGGGAGACGTGAAAACCTCTCCAGGACAAGCAGCATCAAGCATTCCCATCCCCACAAAACCCGCGTGCATTGGTTCATGTCCACTACCACCACCGGAAATAATTGCTACCTTACCCTGTACAGGTGCATCTGCTCGATAAACAAAAGTTGGCTCAAAATTTACCTTTATTAAATCAGTATGAGCAGCAGCCATACCTGCTAAACTTTCCCTAACAAATGCTTCTGGTTGATTAATCAGCTTTTTCATAATTTCTGTTGGCAAAGGTGCTAAGATTCAGGATAAACTTTTACAGCGCCAAATTTCAGCATTTTTGCTCATGAAAGGGAACAGGGAACAGGGAACAGTTAGTCAACTAATTAACGATAAAATTTCGACATCAAAAGATTTTCAAATCTGTCACCTGTCACCTGTATTGAATTTCAAGAAACTATCAAAAGCGTACCAAGCTAAAACATACCAAGGGATTACTTCTAATTGCAAACCCTTAATGATTAACTGTCTTACTGCTAAAGTACCAAGTCCCAAGGGAAACAGAAAACGCAAATCTACAGAACCATTTGTAGCACGTTCAACTCGTTGGTTTAAATCAATCACTGCATGAGATATTCCCGATGCTGCTTCAGTTTGACCTTGGGTAATATCTGTAAAAATTATGCCTATATCTTTCAGTGTTTCCAAAATTTCTGATAAAGTACCAGTTTGATGATCATGATGAATCAAAATACTACCATGATGAATATTAGTTCTCACCTGACTAATGTGAGGTTGTGCTGTTAAAAAATTGGCGATATGTTGCATTTTCTCAACTTTACGGTTTTTCGGTGCAACTCTTAACCTGAGTCTTCCTGGAGTATCACTGACAATTTTTGTAGCAATGGGATTAAAGGATTTATTTAAATTTGCTTTATCTGTAATTTTTAACATATAGCGTCCAACTTGATTTATAAATTTTTATCAGAGTCAGGGAATAGGGAACAGGTAGATGAGGAGGAAAATTTTAGATTTTAGATTTTAGATTTTAGATTTTAGATTTTAGATTTTAGATTTTAGATTTTAGATTAGAGTTTATCAATACAATTCAAAATCCAAAATCCAAAATCCAAAAGAACAACTTCTGACTTCTGACTTCTGACTCCTGACTCCTGTACGGGCGAAGGATTCGGGCGAACAATTATTAATTTTTATCACAGGTTATTTTCCGAATGCTTCGCCCCTACGACTCCTGACTCCTGAATTCTTACTTCATAATTCAATTACGAATTACGAATTATTAGGAATTATGTTGATTTTCCGAAGCAGTTTCAAATGCTAGTGTGTGTTGTTCTTCTGCTATTTCTGCTCTAGCTTCAGCGACTATATCTTCCCAAGTTTCACCCAATTCAGCAAAAACTCCCTTGCTTTTTTGGTAAGCAACAAGACCACCTTTAACTATTGATTTAACTATGGGTTTACCCACTCCAGCAACAACAGGAATGACCACAGGTGCAAGTAAAACAGCACCAATTCCGACGATAATTCCAGGAGCGCCAGCATCTTCTACAAAATCAGTAATTTTCGCCATATTAAATCAACCTCCTATAAATTAGAGAATCTTCAATAAGCCTTTTAATTTACTCTAATTTTAGTCATTATTTCCTCTTACTACTGGTAGAGGTTTTTTATAATTCAAACTCAACCTTATGTAGTAGGGCTTGTATTTGGCGTTGATTTCGGGGCATAATTTATCACAATCTTGGTAAAAATCAGAAAAATGACACGCTTTATCCATGACCAATTTTCCCAACTATATCTAGATAGGATTTACGCAAGATGTGACTGAAAACCTTATTCTTGCCTAGGGGTAATTCATGAATTACCCCTACTTTCTTTCCCTTTTGCGTAAGTCCTGTAGATTTAGAAAATAGTTGTTGATAATTTGTTGATAATTTGTTGATAAAATTAAGGTAAATTATATCCCCGATTTTTCACAAAGATAAATCATTTATTGATTGTTTATAAGTATTCCACAATAGCACTTGTTGATACCGAGATCCACGACTTCTGCAATCAATTCACAATTTATGGACAAGCTCATAAAAGAAGTCGGGGTTCTGATCACTCTATTCCTGAATGCTTACGATTTTTTCAAAGAGAATATCGGGGATTTTTATTAAATTCATGGAAAATTATCAACTCTTCTCTGCTTTAACTATCCTCTGTTGATATTCAGTTTCAGTCATTAATTCTTCAGTAGATTCAACCCTGTCTAAAAATACCATACCTTCTAAATGATCATACTCATGTTGAAAAATCCGCGCTACAAAATCAGTTAATTCGTGTTGTTGTAAATTTCCATCTCTATCAGTATATTCAATTTCAATTGTTTGATATCTGGGAACTAAACCCCTAATTCCGGGAACACTTAAACAACCTTCCCAACCTTTAACAACTTCCGTTGAATGACTAATAATTTGCGGATTAATCATTGCTGTTGGTTGCATTTCTGGTGCATCTGGATATCTGGCATTTGGACGGGAAGCAACAATTAATAAACGTAATGATTCAGCTACCTGTGGTGCAGCAATTCCCACACCATTAGCTTGAACAACTGTAGCTATTAAATCATCAATTAATTTTTGAATTTTCTCATCTTGAATATTCTCCACCCAAGCTGCTTTTTCACGTAATTTAGGATTACCTAATTGAATAATTGATGATTTATCGGTCATTTTGCCAACTCCTGTAAAATAGGACTAAAAACTTGATTCTTGTGTAGGGGTAATTCATGAATTACCCCTACTCTTATTACTGTCAACTATTACCTATCACCTCTAATGGGTAAAGGTGCAGGTCTAACTATTAATTGAACAGTTGTTCCATTGCGTTCTACTTGTATTGGTAGAGGACTACCAACTTGACTATTTTCTACTATTTTTTGCACTTCTTCCACTTTAGTTACAGGTTGATTATTAATACTTTGTATCACATCCCCTGCTCTGAGTCCACCAATGGCTGCTGGTGATTCTGGAACAATTCTCACTAATAAAACTCCTTGTTCTGCAACTAAAACTCTATCCCCAAATCTAGTATTTATTCTTTCCTTAACTTCTGGTGTCAGCGCCACCATTTGTACACCCAAATAAGGATGATCTACCCTACCTTTGCTAATTAATTCTTGAGAAATTTTTTGCACGGTATTAATAGGAATTGCAAATCCTAAACCTTGAGCGCCTTGAATAATCGCTGTATTCATTCCTATGACTTCACCACGAGCATTCAGTAGTGGACCACCAGAGTTACCAGGATTAATTGCTGCATCTGTTTGTAAATAATCTACTCGTTTATCACTAGCACCAATATCACTACTAGAACGATCTGTAGCACTCAAAATTCCTGAAGTAACTGTATTATTTAAACCTAAAGGATTACCAATAGCAATTACCGCTTCACCTGGTTGTAATATATTAGAATTACCTAAAGCTATAGCTGGTAAATTATTAGCATCAATTTGAATGACTGCCACATCTGTAACTGGGTCTTCTCCTAATACTTTACCCTCAAAAGTTCGCCCATCTTTGAGTGTTACCGTAACTTCATCTGCTCCATCTACGACATGAGAATTAGTTAAAATTTGTCCAGAGGAATTAATAATAAATCCAGAACCACTACCCCTTTCTACTCTTTCCCTTGGCTGGGGTATTCTATCACCAAAAAATCTGCGGAAAAATGGATCGGAAAATTCTGCTGGTATTTGAGATGTGACTGTTTTAGCGGAATCAATGCGAACTACCGCACCACCTACTTTTTGTACTACTTTGACAACAAAATTAGGGTCGCCAGAAGATGCGATAATTGCAGGAGGCATAATTCCTGCATTTGTGTTTGTAGTTTTGTCTAATTGATTTGTGCCTTGTTGTGCTTCTAAAGTTCTACTATTTAAGTTAGAGCAGCCACTAAGAACTACTGCGGCTAACCCAGTTATTAACATCCAAACTCTGGTTTTTGCTTTCCTGTGGTGGATCAAATCACTGGTATCAATATGTTTGGATTCTAGATGATGATGATTCGTATTCATGATGTTATTTTTTCTCCGTGTTAGTCGCTAGGTGGTAGGATATTAGCTACCTGGTTTTAACCAGAATGGTTACAGTTTCAAGTTACATAAAGTTACATAATTTTTTGCTCATATCTCCTTCTATTGTGGCAATTAGCAGCAAAGGTAGTAGATGATGGAATTTACCCTAGACAATCTGTGGCATCAGGTGTTAGAGCGTTTACAGTTAGAGTTATCTCGTCCTACCTTTGAAACTTGGATTAAAACAGCTAGTGCAGTACAGCTAGAAAATAATTGCTTAGTTATATCTACGCCTAATTTATTTGCGAGAAACTGGTTGCAAAAGTATTACATCAATACTATTGCGCGTGTGGTGCAGGATATTTTAGGTTATCCTGTAGTAATTTACATTACTGCTGTTCAAGGTGATGAAGTTTCTGGGTTAAATCAACAAGATGTTAATTGGGAAGTTCCAGCAGCTAATACTATTCAATCAAATGTTCCCAAAAATCAACAAAAAAGTACAGAGTTAAATTCTAAGTACGTTTTTTCTAGATTTGTGGTTGGCGCTAATAATAGAATGGCTCATGCTGCTTCTTTAGCAGTGGCAGAATATCCCGGTAGGGAATTTAATCCTTTATTTT
The DNA here is from genome assembly GCF_014299995.1 of Sphaerospermopsis sp. LEGE 00249. Taxonomy (NCBI): domain Bacteria; kingdom Bacillati; phylum Cyanobacteriota; class Cyanophyceae; order Nostocales; family Aphanizomenonaceae; genus Sphaerospermopsis; species Sphaerospermopsis sp. LEGE 00249. Next base: position 31,809 of record NZ_JACJUZ010000059.1, read on the forward strand.
TATGCGGTGGTGTGGGTTTGGGAAAAACCCATTTAATGCAAGCTATTGGTAATTATCGTTGGGAAATTTATCCTGATTCTAAAATATTTTATGTTTCAACCGAGCAGTTTACTAATGATTTAATTACGGCAATTCGTAATGATAGTATGCAGAGTTTTCGGGAACATTACCGGGCTGCTGATATTTTATTAGTTGATGATATTCAATTCTTGGAAGGTAAGGAATATACTCAAGAGGAATTTTTTCATACTTTTAATACTTTACATGAGGCAGGAAAGCAAATTGTCATTGCTTCTGATCGTCCTCCTTATCAAATTCTGAGTTTACAAGAGCGTCTTTGTTCGCGGTTTTCTATGGGTTTAATTGCTGATATTCAACCGCCGGATTTAGAAACCCGCATGGCAATTTTACAGAAAAAAGCTGAATATGAAAATATTCGTTTACCTATAGATGTAGTTGAATATATTGCTTATAATTATACTTCTAATATTAGAGAATTGGAAGGGGCGTTAATTCGGGCTTTGGCTTATATTTCTATTTGGGGTTTACCTATGACTGTGGAAAGTATTACCCCTGTTTTAAGCACTTCTAGCCAAAAAACGGAAGCAACACCAGAAGTTATTTTAAATGTGGTGGCTGAGTTTTTTAATCTTTCTAGTGAAGATTTAAAAGGTAGTTCTCGCCGTCGGGAAATTAGCTGGGCTAGACAAATTGGAATGTATTTAATGCGTCAATATACAGGATTAAGTTTACCAAGAATTGGGGAGGAATTTGGAGGGAAAGACCATACAACGGTGATGTATAGTTGTGAAAAAATTACCCAACTTCAGGAGACGGATAAAAGTTTAATGCAAACCTTACGACAGTTGAGCGATCGCATTAATATGAATACTCGTTATCAAAAGTAGTAAGTAACTCAACCTGAAAAAACGTAATACCCAGATACCCGACTTGTTTAATAAGTCGGGTATCTATTCACTGTCACCTGTCACCTAATATTAAGCATTAAGCAAAGTATAAAAAATTGTTAAATTTAACTGCGATTGTGGAAAAAATATTACCTTTTGGGGAAAAAGTTGTGGAAAACTTAATAATTTTGTAAGAAAAATACATTAAGTATAATTACTTTGTGGAAAACTAAGCGAGTTTTTCCACAGCTTTTCCACAAATGTAGAAATTAGCTATCAGTAATCAGCTTTTTAGCAGTCATATCTTCTATGTCAAAAATTTGTTACCATTGTTTTTCGCTTGTTAAGTCCATATTGATAGCGGTTGTCAGTGTGATGAGAACAAACATATCTCCTCAAACTCAACCCTATTCCCCATTCCCTATTCCCTATTCCCTGCTCTATGAAATTAGTTTGCTCTCAAAGTGACCTCAGTACCAACCTTTCCCTTGTCAGTCGTGCAGTACCATCAAGACCGACTCACCCCATCCTTGCTAACGTGCTTTTACAAGCGGATGCGGAAACTAACCAAGTCAGTTTAACAGCGTTTGATTTGAGTCTGGGTATCCGTACCAGTTTTAGTGCAGAAGTAATTGAAGGTGGGGCGATCGCTCTTCCTGCTAAACTACTTTTAGATATCACCTCTCGTTTACCAGAAGGGGAAATTTCCCTAGATGACGAGTCAGCAGACAACACCGGAGAAGGTATAGTAGTCACCCTCAAACCCCAAAGCGGTAAATATCAAGTCCGCGCTATGGGTGCAGAAGAATTTCCCGAATTACCTGTAATTGAAAGTTCGGAATCAATTCAACTCACCACCGCTGCATTAATTGAAGGTTTAAAAGGTTCTCTTTTTGCTACCAGTACCGACGAAACCAAGCAAGTGCTGACAGGGCTACATTTAACCGTTAAACAAGACACCCTAGAATTTGCAGCTACAGATGGACACCGTTTAGCAGTGTTGGAAACCGCTAACGAGCGTCCCTTAGAAGGTAGCGAACAGTTAGAAGTCACAGTACCAGCAAGAGCATTAAGAGAATTACAACGGATGCTTGCCCATAGTTCTTCTGAAGAAGCTGTATCCTTATATTTAGATCAAGGTCAAATAGTCTTTGCTTGGCAAAATCAACGTTTAACTAGCCGCACTTTAGAAGGACAATATCCCGCCTATCGGCAATTAATTCCCCGGCAATTTGAACGCCAAGTAGTATTAGAACGCAAACAATTTATCAGCACTTTAGAAAGAATTGCGGTATTAGCTGACCAAAAAAATAATATTGTCAAAATCAGCATTGATAACGAAAATCAAGAAATTACATTATCTTGTGAAGCGCAAGACGTAGGCAGTGGTACAGAGTCAATGCCAGCACAAATTTCTGGGGAAGATATAGACATTGCTTTTAATGTCAAATATCTCATGGAAGGTTTGAAAGAATTACCTTCTACAGAAATTCAAATGCACTTAAATCAAAGTTTAACCCCAGTTATTTTTACTCCTTTAGGTGGGTTAAAAATGACTTATTTAGCTATGCCTGTACAATTGAGAAATTAATAGGGGACTGGGGACTGG
>NZ_JACJUZ010000160.1:0-1788 GCF_014299995.1 Sphaerospermopsis sp. LEGE 00249
GTAACTTAAAAGTTAAGAGGCTTAATGAGAGTAAATAGCATTAAGCTGGGTATGGAGTGAGAAAGTGAAACTTCGTAACGGGACACAGAGAGAAGATTCAATAGGAAAAAAATTCATTGTTCAGAAAGCAAGAAATGAGAGAATCACAATAGACAAGTAGAGGAAACTGTTGTGAAATTAAAACCTCAAGAAATAGAAATTCAGAACATAGACCATCTAGGGATAGTAGCAGGAATAATAGACGCGATAGGAATAGTAGAAATAATAAATGAATTAATAGGAGTCGAAAAAGGCGAAAAAGTAAATGCAGGTCAAGTAGTAAAAGCCATGATAATAAACGGTTTAGGATTTGTCTCCAAACCGTGATATATGTTTCCCGAATATTTTGAAACAATAGCCTGTGAACATCTAATAGGAGCAGGAGTAAAACCAGAATATCTCAACGACGATAAACTGGGGAGAGTCATGGATAAACTATTTATAAAAGGATTAGATACCATCTTTTTTATCATTGCCTTAAAAGCAGCACAAAGATTTGGAGTATCACTATCAACCTCACATCTAGACTCATCATCAATGCACGTACATGGGCTGTATAACACTAGCTTACCAGAAGTAATATTTGAGAGTCAAAAAGTAGGAGATAACCAAGAATTAGAAGAATTAGCAAGAAAATTATGCAGGAATAGAACAAAGATGGCTAGTAGTGCAAAGTCAAGAAAGAAGAGAATCAGACCTGCGTAAGCTCACCCAAAAAATTACCAAAGCAGAATCAAAAGCTGTACAAGAATTGAAAAAGTTATCACAAGAAGAATTTGCTTGTGAAGCAGATGCTATCAAGCCATTATCAAAATTATCAAAACAGTTTAAATATCACCAAATTAACGAAAGTAAGGTTACTCAAGTCAAATCTAAGACCAAAGATTTTCCACAAGAAATATCTTACCAAATATCAGCTACAGTTTCCGAAGATGAAAGTAAGATTAATACAGAATTGCTGAGTGCAGGGCGGTTTATTATTGCTACGAATGTTTTAGATTCAAAGGAACTTAGTGATGATTCTATGCTCAGTGAATATAAAGCCCAGCAGTCATGTGAAAGAGGGTTTGGTTTTCTCAAAGACCCATTATTTTTTGCCGACAGTATTTTCCTCAAAAGTCCTGAAAGAATAGAGTCTCTGGGAATGATTATGGGTTTATGTCTACTGGTTTATACTTTGGCTCAACGTCAAATTAGAAATGCTCTAAAAGAGTCTAAATCAACCATTAAAAATCAATTAGGTAAAGCAACTGACCGCCCTACTTTACGGTGGATTTTTCAATGCTTTCAGTGTATTCATTTGGTTACACTCAATCAGGAGGAACATATTTATAATTGGAATAAAGACAGAGATTTTATCTTGCGTCTTTTACCAGATGATTGTTTACGTTACTATCAATTAGTCACCTAATTATTATCTCTATTAATTTAATTTCTATGAGTGAAAATGAGCTAATTTCTTTGATTTATAGCTCAAGTTTACTATGTCTACAATTTTGTTTTTTGCTTCAACTTATTAGTCTAATTTATAATCTCTATCTTAAATATCTTCTTTTATTTATCTATTGACTCCTCTTGGTAGTATTCATTCTTATTGCTCCTTATTGAGAATGGGTTTTGATGGCATTTTTGGTGTTTTTCTTTTTCAACAATGTATTTTTTCGCTAATATGTGATTTTTTAGGCTCAGTTTCCTTTCTTATTTCCGTAATTTCTCTATGTGCCAGATCAGGGTGCGGAATGTGGGTTT
>NZ_JACJUZ010000161.1:0-1787 GCF_014299995.1 Sphaerospermopsis sp. LEGE 00249
CAGTGGTGGGCTTCGTTTGCCTCACCTCATTTAATATAGCTGACCTCTCTGGGAATGTCAACTACTTTTTCAAAAATTTTTTAGACTTTTTGGGAAATGGGTTGAAAGCTTTATTGGAACAGGGTTTTGCAAATCAGATTAATTGCAGTCTCCAGAAGTGGTTAGTTTCTATGGGACTGCCAATGTTTGACACTCTGCGTCCTAAAGGAGCGCAGATTCTTGATTCAACGAGTCCACTTAGACTAGATCCCTTGCAGTTTCTAACAAGCGAGGTGGTTCTCTCCTCAAGCGTTACTTAGGGAATGCCCTTCCCTAGTTGGATGATTCCCAATTTGTTTGAGTTTAAATTCTGTGTCGTGTTTCGACTACTTCGACTACTTCGACTACTTCGACTACTTCGACTACTTCGACTTACTTCGACTGCGCCCTTCGACACCGCCCTTCGACACCGCTCAGGACAGGCTCAGGACAGGCTCAGGACAGGCTCAGAACAGGCTCAATACAAGTCGCTCAGTACAAGTGCGCTTAACACAAGTTCAGCCCCCATGTAGAAGCGAAGCGGCTTCCCGAAGGATAGATTTTACCTATTCCTGGGTAGGAACTAGAACTATGGAATAGAACCCACCAATCTTCAATTGTCAAGGTACAGATTGCCGTTAGGCAGTTAGGTTTTTATACAGGTTGATTACCATGCCTGTTGAAAAACAATATATCATGACTGCCCCACGCATGGGCAATCCGTTCGCCTACATCCACCGCCTCAAGTACGATCAAGTATTTCCACCAAGTTCCGATACTTTATCGGGCGTGGTTTTGGCTCACTCGATTTTCTTATAAGTTGCAGAAAAATTTATAGTGGTGCGCTGTCAGGAACGGGCAGGATGCCCATCTCATAAGATGGGGGAATATATAGTAACAGCCTACTTGGTGCAACACTCAGCCATATTTGCTGTTTGGGTCGCTGCTTGTGAATCGAATTGGCTAAAATCAAAATGTTTAACCTATTTCTATTTACTGTCAGGTTTTGGCTACTTTATCTTGTCCTCGTTGTCATCAACTTATTGATAGTCAGGCTATCACTTGTCCTCATTGCCGAATAACTCTAAAAGCTTTTGGACATCCGGGTATTCCTTTGCATCGTGCTGTTGGCAATGACTATCTTTGTGAAACCTGTGTTTATCATCAGGATGATAGCTGTAATTTTCCCAAACGCCCTTATGCTCAAGATTGTACTCTTTACCAAAATTGGCAAGAGAGTCAGTTAGAACTGGAAAGGCAGACTAATAAAAGCTGGCTTCAACGAAATCAGGGTCTAGTGCTGCTCATAGCTATATTATTTGTCTGTTTGTTAATTTCTCTGACAACCTAAGTAATATAGTTAGGACATACGCACAAGTCAGGGTTAGTAGCTAGTTACTGTTTTCTTAACCAATACTAACAAATACTCACATTTACTGAAAATTTCCTGTCATCTTTTGGCTTTGTCACAGAATTACAGTAAAATCACTGTATGCTACTAGGATTCAAAACCCAACTCAAAGTTAACAAACAACAACGACTACTACTGGCGCAACACGCAGGAGTAGCCAGACACGCTTGGAATCAAGGTTTAGCACTTTGTCAACAGGTATTATTACATAACAAACTGCAACCAGAAGACAAAATCAAATTTCCCACAGCCATAGATTTACACAAATGGTTAGTAGCAGCCATTAAATCTACCCATCCTTGGTATTATGAAGTGTCTAAATGCGCCCCTCAATACGCATTAAGATATTTGTCAGATG
>NZ_JACJUZ010000060.1:0-33818 GCF_014299995.1 Sphaerospermopsis sp. LEGE 00249
TACAAGACAGGCTCTACCCCAACCGGGTCCACCTCCCCAGCCACCCCAGTGACCACCAGATAGAAGTTCCTGCTCATTGCTGGATATATCCTGAACTAAATCGGATTTGATGTTTTGATTTGACATGATTGTTAGCCTCAATTAATTGACTCAATTGGTTTATAAATTTGATGAACCTAGTTTTTTTATAAAATTAGTATTCATAAATGTAATTATTCTGTGGTTATAAGTTAATAGTTATTATTTCTGTCTTTTGACTTATCCTAAATTCATATAGGACTCCGATAGCGGTCAAATTTGATTTATATATTCTTGACAGGATGCATACATCATGTTTAAGAATGATTGCACATTATCATACTCCCAACTTCTCGACAAAGTTGGGAATTTTGTTGATTGCTATTGATTGAAAATTTCTATCTGGAATTAACCTGATTAATCCCAGTTCTGATAGCCATCAGAATAATTGAAACTAGGGTAGTTATCAGGGCAAGGAGAGGGTGTATATCGTTTGTAATCTTTGTATTCCCCGCAACAGTTTTTGGGTTTATAACAAGGAGAATAGTGGCATCTTCCCCCAGAAAGAAACTGCTGTTGTTCTGCGGATAATTCCACTAATTCCAATTTATTGATTTGATTTGACATGATTAATTGCCTCACTTACATTACTTACATTTTTCGGGTTGTCAGTTTTAGGTAACACCCTGCATTTAAAAAATTTGATATTTGTGGAATTACAAAACTCAGGAGTTTAATTTTGTAGCTAAGATTTGCATATTAAGTAAGGGAGAAGAAAAAGAGATTGTTGAAACTTTCTCAATTAAGATATGATGTTTCTCCTCCCTGGAATACAGAAAAAGTCTCAGTTACAAAACTATCCGTCTGTAGAAGGTACTAATTTATGAACCGTACCCTTGGCCGTAATAAGGACGACAGATGTAGGTGGGGTAACGCTGTGGGTAATAGTTGCGACCATAGTCGTCACCACGACCATAGCGATCATCATCCATTCCACGACCGTATTGACGGTATTGTTGTTGCTGTCCTCCAGAAAGCAGTTCTTGTTCTTCTATGTTTAATTCAACGAGCAAATTTGATTTCTTGGTTTGAGCAGACATAATTATTTACCTCACTTACTTGTATAGGTATGTAACAACCTATCTTTTTATTATTAATAATTTTTTCCAGTTTTAAATTATTCTTTGGTTATAATTTCAGAATAAATATTTATTTCTTTTAGCTCATGTTTTTCACGGTGAAGTAAATAATCATCATGCTTTTTTAGGGTTGATTGAAATTTAAACAAACAAATGAATAAAATAAATTAGTCTCCATGAGAAAGGTGAAAATTCATTTCTTATAATTTAGGAAAAAAATTCTTGAGAATATCAGGTAGTAAACTACTCCATCTATTACCAACAGAGCGAATGTTTGTTAGTCCAAAGTTAAAAGATACACCTATGGTAATTTGTGACAACCTATATTTACTGTTTTGTGAACTAGATTCATTTTCTCCTAGATTTAACTCATTATCGGCGCTACTGTCAATGTTAGTAGTTTGTAAGAAAAAATCAGTTTTACCGATCACATCAAAATTTTTACCAGAAATTAAACTCTCTTGTTCTGTCTCAGATAAATCAACGAGTAAATCATGATAATCTGGTTTAAAATTTTCCATCATAATCTTATAATGAGCGGATGAAGAAGATTTTTAGATTTTGAGAAATTGTAAATGTTCTCCTGGCTGAGAAATAAAATTTTCAAGACTACCTTGGATTTGCACTTGACCTTTATCCATTAACACGATCCAATCTGCTCGATTTACCACACTAGGACGATGGGTAATCAAAATTGTAGTTTTTCCTTTGCGAGATTCCAACAATCGATCTAGGACATGACTTTCACTAACTGGATCTAATCCTGCGGTAGCTTCATCTAAAATTAAAATCGGTGGGTTTGTGAGTATTCCCCGTGCGATCGCTAATCGTTGTCTTTGTCCACCAGAAAGATTTGCACCAAATTCTCCTAACACAGTTTGATATTTATTAGGTAATTGACTAATAAAACCATCTGCATCAGCAATTTCACAAGCTTGAACAATTTGATCAAAAGGAATAGCAGGTGTTCCTAAACGAAAGTTTTCTAAAATTGAACGACTCCAAAAATGAGGTTCTTGGGGTACATAAACTACTTGCTGTCGCAAACAATCAAGGGAAAGATCATGAATATTAAAAACACCGATGCGGATATTACCTGAAGTTGGCTCATATAAACCTGCAATTAGTTTTGCTAAGGTACTTTTACCACAACCTGATTGACCAATTAAAGCAATCACCTTTCCACCGGGAAGTTTTAGAGAAAAATTCTCTAATAAATCAACTCTTCCTGCATGGTGAAATGTCAGATGGGAAAAATGAATATCTGCATCACCAGAGATTTGGACAATTGGTTTTTGACTACCGCCAACAACTTCTGGTGTGGCATCAATAACTTCTAATAAACGAGAAATTGCAGTTTGAGAACGGAAATATTCATCTACTAATCCCACAAAAGAACCAATTAAAGCTAAAACATTCACTTGTAAGGCATTAAAAGCCAGCATTTGACCAATAGTTAATTGGTTGTTAATTACTAACATACTACCTATACCCAGTAAAATCACACCACCAAGAGTAGAAAGTAGTCTAGCCACAGTACCGTTAATAATTCCGATTTGAATTGTGCTGAAAGTAAGATTAGCTAGACGACCAAAACGGCTTTGAAATTCCTCCCAAAATTGAGGAGCAGCATTAGTTGTTTTGATGACTTGTGCGCCTTTAAAAGTCTCTACTAATACCCCTTGATTTTCTGCACCTAAAACTAATAAACTGCGGGTTTTTTGTTGCAATATGGGTAAGAATGGCAGAGTTGCTAGAGTCATTAAAGCTCCAAAAATAATCACTGCTATTGTTAATTGCCAGCTATAAAATAGCATTACACAAAAGGAAATAATGGCTATGAAAAGCTGACTAGGTAACAGCACTACTACTTGAGAAATTAACTGATTGATTTCATTAATGTCGCTCAAACGGCTAGTAATTTCACCACTACGACGAGATTCGTAATAACTCAAAGGTAATTGCAGTATTCTCCTGCCAAAATCCAAGACTAATCCTAATTGTAATCGTTGACCAAAATGGGCAATCATAGTAGATTGTATGACTTGCAAACTACTACTAAATACGGTCATGACAACAACAGCAGATACTACTACTGTGAGTAACTGGATATCTCCCCTGACTAAAACATCATCAGTGAGTAATTGAATTAAAATAGGAGTTCCCAGGGCTAATATACCCAGGATAATATTAATAATTAAAACTTGTGTCAGCAATCCCCGATAGGGGATAATTCGCATAAAAAAGCGTAAAAAACCACCGTGGGGTTTTTCTTGGGGTTGTTGAGAAAAACGCTCTGGATCTGGCTCTAATAAGAGCATGACTCCATTCCAAGCTGCTAATAATTCTTCGCGTTTAATATAGCGAATACCTACAGACGGATCAGCAATTACATATTTTTTACCCTTTTTGCCATATAAAATAACCCAGTGATAACCACGCCAATGAATAATTGCTGGTAGTTGGATTTCGTTGATTCTATCTACAATTTCTGGTGAGGCTTTAACGGCTCTAGCATTAAATCCTAGATGATCAGATCCACGTTTTAAACCTAATAAAGTAGTTCCTAGTTGTCCTGTTCCTACGGCTTCTCGACTTTTATTTAAGGTTAAGAAACGTCCGTAATATTTGCAAATGGAAGCTAGACAAGCTGCTCCACAATCTTCTTCGCTTGCTTGTAAAATACATTGGTATTTTCTTTGAGGTTGAAATAAATTAAACATAATAGAGTAGTTCAGTAGTTCAGGAGTTTAGTAGTTCAGGAGTATGGGGAGGTAGTGGGAAATTATTTGTATTTTCCCAATCACAAATTACCAATTACCCATTACCTATTACCTATTACAAATCAGTAATTAATCTGGCTTTTCTGAGAATAAATTGCATTACACTTTCCTCACGGGTAATAATATCAGTGCGACCTTGCATCCCCGGTTGTAAATAACATTTATGTTCACCTCTACCTACATATAATGTTTCTGGTTCAATAGTGACTTCATAACCATTAACTAGGGAATTTGTAGATGTATAATTTTGAGGTTGGTTTGTTGGTGAAACTGGTAAAATATCTGGAGCAACGTTTTTGACAATGCCTTTGAGAGTACCATAATCTGGATAAGGACAAGCAGAAACTTGCATTTGGATTTTTTGACCTGGTTCTACTTTGCTAATTTCTTGAGCCGGTACATAGGTTTTGATTTGTAAAGGAGCATTGAGAGGGGCAATTTGAGCAACAGCTTCACTGGGTTGTACTACCTGTCCAGGGTTACGAATTTTTAATTGTAATAATGTGCCAGTAATAGGTGCGCGAATTACACTTTTTTTCAAATCAATTTCTGTTTGTAGCAAGTCTTGACGAGAGCGAATAAGTTGTTTTTGAATTTCCAAGCGTTGTTGTAATAGAGTCTGAAGTTCTTTTTTCAAAGCTGCTAAATTTGCTTCTCCCCTAGCTTGTTCTTGTTTAATTCTTTCTGCGGCGATAATGACAGCAGAATTACTAGGATTGATAGCTGTTCTTGCTTTATATAGATTTGTTTGAGCAACTTTAAATGCCTGTACTTTTTCCTCCAAAAGAGTTTTAGCGTCGTTTTTAGCTTGTTCTAATTTAGCTCTGGCAGATTTAACAGCTTGTTGTTTTTCTTCCAAAATATTGCGAGAAATTGCACCAGAATCAGCGATCGCTTGCAATCTATCTCTCTGCAACTTGGCAAGATGGAAAGCTGTTTGTGCTTCTTCGATTGTGGTTTTTAAAACTCCTTCTTGTTGTAAGCGTTCCAGCTGTGATTTGGCAAATCTCACTGCCAATTCTGCTTGTGCCATTTCTGCATTAGCTTTAATTTGTTGGTCTTCAAAGTTACGTTGAGTACCATCTAATTCAGCTTCTGATGCGATAATTGTACGATTGATTAAATTTGTCTGTGCCAAAATTTGATTATTGATTTCACCTATTTGAGCATCAATTTGTACAAGTTGTAATTGACCTTGTTGCAGACTACTTTCTAGTTGTTTTTTTTGGGTTTGTAAACTGGAATCATCAACATAGGCGATCGCATCTCCCTGATTAACTACCTGATTATCTTTGACTAAAATCTTCTGCACCTGTCCAGAAATAGCCGATTCAACTAACCTGAGTTCCCCCACAGGTCTAATAGTTCCTGGAACTTTCACCGTCACTTTATAAGCAAGTACAGTAGTTAAACCTACACCTACCACAAAGATAGTCAACATTACCCCCACACCAATGCTAGTCCATTTGTGAATTTGGGGCAGAAACTCATTAATTTCAACTGGTTGCAGATGTTCAGAACCTGGATTACCAGACCCATTCCAAACATAGTTTTCATGGCGGTGTAAAGAATCCACAACGTTGCACCTTTTTGATTGAAACATCAACAAAAATCAGGGTTATCTCATATTACATTTGATATCTCAGCCGCTCAGATAACTCCACATAACTTGATTGGAAAACCCGTGTAAACATTCAACTATCAGCTATCATTAATCAGCTTTTTTAGACTTATGCCAGAAATACTTATTTGATAATTAACCAATTTCTCAAACATTTAGGACTTACGCAAGATGTGACTGAAAGCCTTATTCTTGCGTAGGGGTAATTCATGAATTACCCCTACTTTCGTTCCCTTTTGCGTAAGTCCTGACATTCGGATTCCTGACTCCTGAATTGTGATCAAAAAATGTATCTTTACCTCTATCTTTTGGTGAATATTTGGTGAATATAAGTTATACCCAAAGTATCAACACTGCCAAATACTGGCTCATCATAAAGGTTGACTCAACTCAACAGAACCAGAATGAAAATAATCAAATATGTCGCTCACAATAGTAAACATCATGGTGAAGAATCCTCTATAATCATTAGTGGGGGATAAGAAAAGAAAAAGCTGACCATAGCAAAAACTTTTCTTGACATCTCTGACGTGGGCAACGCTGAGAAAACAACCGAGGAGAACGCTCAAACTCCCTCAAAGACCTCACTTACGTTGAGCGAGTAGTAAGAATCTCCTCTCCCCCCTTCCTACTGAAAAACACAAAATTCCCAAAACATGATTGTAAATTGCGCTTTAAATTGCTTTAAATTACTGATTTAGCCAATAAAAATGAATTTTATAGAGAATTTTATTGTGTAGCTTTGCCCTGAGAAAAATTGTTATTGCTAATCTGAGGTTGACTACCACCAGTTAAAAATTCTTGTTCCTGATCAGATAAGATAACTCAATAAACCATTTGAATGTCATCATTAGACCTCTCCAGAAAAGAAATTATGGAACCTATTTATGGGGGCAGGTCGAAGCATTTATGATATCTAGATGTCTGATTTTTCCGTTAAATTATCGCCCATAAGCTTAGCCCCTACAACTTATGACAAATTAATACATTCTATTTTGGAGATGTCTATTGGACATGACATGATTGTTAGCCTCGCTTAACTCAAATTCTCAAGTCACCCAAACCACCTAATCTTCTCAAATCTCCGAAACTGGTTCTCGGTAGTGCAGGCAAACCAGTGAGAACAGGTGCAGAACCCAAGGCTGGAACATCAGGTATAGATGGCGCACCCAATCCCAATAAATCTTGTGCTACGGTGTTGACTTCTGAGCTTCGACCTGATGAATTTGCAAAACTCCCGTTTGGACCAGAAGATACATACCCTTGTAACACTACCAGTCTGTTAGCAAAATTACTACCAGATAACTCAAAGTCTGCACCACCAGAGATCATCTCCTGTTGCCACTCAGATAACTCTGCCAACAAATTGGATCTGATGGTAAAATATGACATGATTGTTAGCCTAAGTTACGTAAATAAATATCCAAATCCAAAATAAAACAATTCAAATTCCTATGCAGATTTTTGAGTAGGGGGATTAAAAATAATCAAGAATTTGGTTCTTTGATCACCCCCAAGCCAATACTTTTCGGTTAAGCCCAAAAAATAGAATTATGTAGGTTGGGGAGCCATCGCCTTGGACGGGTTTCCCGGCTTGTGGCGAATGGCGTTTGACCTTAGGAAACCCAACATTTACAGGCTGTTGTTGGATTGCGACTGCCTACACCAACCTACAAAAACTCTTAACCGAAGAGTATTGACAGCTGTTCAGCAGATCACAGAAACCGCCTTAGCCACCAAAACCACCAAGACCTTCAGGACCACCAAAACCGGGAATAGTCGCCCCTTGTCCGTTGAGAATGGGTGCTGCGCCCAACGCTGCAACTTGAGGAACTATGGGCGCACCCAATCCCAAGAAGTCTTGGGCTGCGGTGTTGACAGCAGAACTTGTACCAATGGAGCTACCAGTGCTACCATTAGGACCCGAAGCTGTAATACCTTGCAAGTTTGCTAATCTATTAGCGAAGTTACTGCCAGCTAACTCAAAGTCAGCCCCACCAGTAACTAACTCTTGTACTTCATCAGATAAAACAACAAACAATTCAGACGAGATAATTTGATGGGACATGATTTTTAGCCTGACTTACGTAATTTTTCAACAAAGGATTCCAGAGCATAAACTAATTTCTTACTGTTTACTTTTGGGCAAAAAGAAAGCAAACATAATCGCTGCTAGAACACCGATTCATTAATCGTCAGGGCGAAGCATTCGGGTAATAACCTATCGCTAAAACCATTAGACCTGTCCGAATGCTTCGCCCCTACAAGGTAAAATAGGCGAAGCGATATAGTGTTGTGAAAGCTGATTTTTTTGACCATCTATGGGAGTAAGTGGTTAAAAGGGTGGGGAGATTTAGCCAAAAGGACCGCCACCAGTACCGCCAATACCGGGTGTAGGTGCGGCTTGTCCATTGATAACGGGTGCTGCACCCAACGCTGCAACTTGAGGAACTATGGGCGCACCTAATCCTAAAAAGTCTTGGGCTGCGGTGTTCACAGCAGAACTTGTACCGATGGAGTCACCTGTGCTACCATTAGGACCAGAAGCTGTAGTACCTTGCAGGTTTGCTAATCTATTAGCGAAGTTACTGCCAGCTAATTCAAAGTCAGCCCCTCCAGTGATAAATTCTTGTGCTTCATCAGATAAAACAACAAATAAATTGGGAGCATTTATTTGATTTGACATGATTGTTAGCCTCACTTACGAAATTAGATGAATCATCACCTAACAACCCAACTATAAGCATTCTTGCTCGGTAATTCATAAATCCAGGGATAGAAATCAGATTTGGTAGTTTTACTTCTCCAAGTAGATATAAAATCTTTGAATTATTACAAATATATTCATACCCTATCTAGATTATTATGGTTTTTGCGGGTATCTTTCATGACTTTACAAACATCCTTTTAGGGCTGGAGTGATTTTACAGGCAACTTAGTACCGCATCTTTTACAATATTCTGCATCTGCATCATGAAAACCTAAACCGCAACTAGAACAAACATTTTCTACCTGATTGGCGGTTTTCACCAACCCTTTAATTAAATCACCTACCTGCCAGGGAATCAAAGCAACTCCTGTTAAAATCATCAATACTGTGAGCAAACGTCCTAATTCAGAAATGGGTGTTAAATCGCCAAATCCTACCGTTGTCATTGTCACCACTGAAAAATAAAAGGCATCTAAAAAAGTGCCAAAGTTTTGCGGGTTAACTGGATGCTCAACTTGATAAATTAAGCCTGAATATACAAAGATGATAGCAAATAAAGTAAATAATATTCGTGTAAAAATTACACCATCTTCGCTGCTAATAGTACCAAATAAGAATTTACTATCTATAAACCTCAGTAAGCGCAAAATGCGGAACCATCGCCATAAGCGGATAAATCTAATATCTACAAATCCCAGTAAAGATGGTAAAATAGCCATTAAATCAATAATTGAATAAAAACTAAAAATATATTTAAGTTTATTTTCTGAACTCCATAAACGTAGTGCATACTCTATGGTAAAGATTATTAATATGCAAGTATCTAATGCTCTTATTTCTAAACGAGCATCACGAGAAATATTATAAGTTTCCGCTACGAAAATTCCCGATGATAATAAAACTAAAGACGCAATTGTTAAATTAATTGCTTTCCCAATTGGTGTTTCTAAGTCTGTTAAGTAAAATTCTATTTTAGCTCGATTTATTATCATAATATCATCAAAAAAAATAACTAATTTATAAGAAAAACGCCAAAAATGCGCTATTATAAAGAATAATCCTATTTAAATTTCCTGTAAAGATGAACCAAGAATCTCAAGAATATTTTATGAGTTTGGCCATAGAAGAAGCAAAAAAAGGAGATGCGCCCTATGGTGCGGTGATAGTTAAAGATAATCAAGTAGTTGCAGTAGCTTATAATACTGTCAGTAGAGACAGTGATCCATCAGCCCATGCAGAAATTAATGTTATTCGTAATTTAACCACTAAACTGAAAAATCCAGCTTTAGATGGTTATTCTATATATACCACAGGTGAACCTTGTCCCATGTGTGCTAGTGCTTGTGTATGGACGGGGATATCAGAAATTATTTATGGTGCTTCAATTGCAGATTTAATTGCTATAAATCAAGGACAAATTAATATATCTTGTGAAGAAGTTATCACTAAATCTTTTAGAAATATCAAGGTAACAAAAGGAATTTTAAGGCAGGAATGTCTAGAATTATTTGCATAAAAAAAGCCCTAGTACCGCTTCGCGGAAGTCAAAAGTCAAAAATAATAGGTCGTAAGCTTTTTAGCGATTGAGAATGGTTGGTTTATTTATGCCATGCTGTACTAGGTAGGGCTTGCTGAATAAACTCAAAACCTTGATAAATCAAGGGTTTCAGGTGAAAAATCAGGAAATCAGTGCAGGATTTTTCAGGGGTATACTCCTAAAAGCGTGCATTTTCCGGGTGAAATTTCAAAGAATTGGTTACTAACAGATCACCCAAACTCTTGCCTATTCCCTATTCCCTATTCCCTGCCTTAACGAAGAGACTTTTTCAGCAAACCCTAGGTAATTTGATTTTACCTTGTAGGGGCGAAGCATTCGGGTGATAACCTATTGCTGAAACCAGTTCATATTCTGTCCGAATGCTATACGCCCTTACGATTAATGAATCGGTGTTCTAGGTGACAGGTGACAGTTTCAAGAGTTGGATAGAAACGATTTTTTCTTTAACTAGGAATTAAGTGCAGGGTTTTTCACTTGCCACCTCATAAAAGCTTGCACTTTTTGAAAGCACTTCGGCTTACTTCGACTGCGCTCAGTACAAGTCGCTCAGTACAAGTCAAAATAGCTAAAACCCTTTACCTGTAAAGTTTTCAGATTTATATGGCTAACGCCACGCTACGCTATCAGCAAACCCTACATAGAGGAAGCACCAGTAGCAATGAGGCGTTTGAATAATGCTTCTGACCAACCAGTTTCTCTAAGTACCGCAGAAGAAGAAACTTCTACATAAGCTTGCTCAATAAAGGCTAAATCAATCATACAAATTCGACCCAATGCGTCTTTTAATTCTTCTGATTTGCTATCAGATTTTAATTGTTTACCAACTTCATGAACAACCACTGCCATAGCCGGAACTACGTGTTGAGGTCCGATACCAATTTTGACATGAACAAGTCCAATATGCCAACGAATATTAGCATATTTTTCCCCCCAATTATCCACACCTGTAAACATTTCAGAAAACCATTGAATAAATGTTTCATGGAGGCGGTGCATTCTGCCTTCTTTTGCTTTTAAAATGGCATCCATTTCTTCATCACGTCCTAAATAAGCATAGAAGTGATCAGCCATTGTTGAAGCAATTCTTTTACCCCAATCGGCGTTGGATGTCAGAATTGATTTATCTTCAGCAGTGAAACCAATTCTTTTTTCCATCTTAGCCAAAAAAGATGCGGGTTCAATAGTCATAATTCTCATTCCTTAAAAAAGATAGATGTGAGTAAATTAGTTAGTATTTATCAGTTATCAGTTATCAATTGGCACAACGTCATATAGAATTGGCACCACTATTTGATAATCTAATGATTTATCAAACATTTTGAAATGATACGGAGCATTTGGTAGCTCCTTTTCTAAATCTTTACCCTGAATGATTAACACCGAAATTTCCTTTTAAATTATGTTGTTTTACTGCGGAGAAAACTAACTAGATTTTTCAGGAATGATTGGCTAACAGTTGATTTTTCTGACTTTTCTGTGGACTTTTCTGTGGTTTTACTTGCAGATACAGTTTCCTGCACTGGTTCTGGAAAAGTGATTGTGGGCGCGGAAGCAGAAAGAGGTTCTTCTATAGTGAATGTGGGTGTAGCAGCTACCATAAAATACTCTTCTGCTAAACCAACTACAATCAGTCGAAAAGCAATTTGTTGTACGGTTGCTATGGGTAGATTGAGTTGATTAGCAATATGCTGTAAAGAAACTTGTCCATTAACAAATTCCCAGACTTGCCATTCTTGAGCATTTAGCTGTAGTTTGGGTTGTTTGACCATCAAACCAGACAAACCTGAAGTTGGATCTGGAAGTTTTTCTTCTAAAGCACTCCAATCTCGCAATGCTCTGAGTCCAACCAATATTACTTCGGTTGCTGACATACTCAAACCAGTCATTTCCCCTAAAGGTAATGTTGGTGTTGGCTCAAATCTAAAGATAGCATCCTTGACTTGAAATAAGGCACATACTGGACGCAAAACTTGGCTATTAAATAGCAGTTTAAGTTGTTCTGGTTGTAGTAGTCCTTGAGATTTAAGACACAAGCCTAGTGGTGAGTTGGCAAAAGAAGAGGATATTTGAGTGACTCTAGATATTACTCTTTCACTGATCCACCCTCTTTGAGCAATCATCAATGTTAAGCCCTGTTGATCTAAACGATCAGATGCGCTGACTATACGACCTTGGTGTAACCAGATATAATAAACTTGCTTTCTCTTATGATCATGGTCTTCAGCTATAAATTCAATGTAAAGTATTCCGGTTTTTTTACCTTGATCTAAAAACTGAAGCAGTTCAGGTAAGGAAAAGTCAGCAAAGTTACCAGTAATAGTCATAAATTTACCTCCCGTTTGGGGTATTAAAAGATTGAAATCATCAGAATAAGATAATTTTTTTGGCGAAAAATCACTTCAAAAGCCTTTTTTTTGGTTGTTTGGAAACTATATTTCTAGAAAACCAGAATTGATTGAAAAGATTAAACTACATATTAAACTACATATTAAACTACAGATTAAACTGGACAACTTTCCATCAAATGCTGCACTAGGGCAATGACTGCTTCAGCTACAGAGTCTCTTTCGTTAGGGTTGACTATGACCATAGGTGGTCTTTGGTCTTCTCCCACATATCCCAGAGCCAGATAGACATCTTCTTGAGACCAAGCTCCCGAACAATCGGTATGTGTTAAACCGATAATCATAGGAATTTCTGCCCGTTCTTGCATAAAGTTGAGAATTTTCCGCGCATAACGAAATTCTCTGGCTCTATGTGCCGCTATGAGTACGATATAAGCATGAGCTTTGCGAACCAAAATATCCCACATGAAATCAAAGCGAGACTGACCAGGTGTACCATACAGGTGTAAAGCCATGTCAGGTCCAAATTGCAGGCGACCAAAATCAAAGGCAACTGTTGTTCTTTGTTTTAGTAATGCTGTTTCATCTGTGGCACGAGTATCAGTATCAACAACTTCAATTTCACTCACTGAACGGATAAAAGTAGACTTTCCTGCACCTACTGATCCCGTGACCATTAATCGCATAATTTCCATGTTTATTTACTCCATAAATATAGCGTTTCCCGTCTAATGAAGTACACACTAATTTATTCACTGTTGCCTGTTACCTAAAATGAAAAAACTTTGTACTTCACGCTTATTGGGAATGGCTATAAACAATAAGTGAATAATTTTTCAACGGTTTGACTAAGCTCCTAAATTTTAGTAATACCTTTTCGGTATGTGGTGGAAAGTTCCCTATTCAGACATGGTTTTGTCTGCAAGGGAACCTTTAATTGAGTTACCTTTGATATGTGATATGGAACATTTAGATTAAAACTAGTTTAATCTCCGCCAGAACTCGTTTAATTTCTAGCATTAATACACCTTGTTTAGCACTTTCACTGGCCAAAACTAGGAAGACTGCATCTTCGCCGCAACCAGTTAAAATACCAAAGCCTTTTTTACCTTCTACAAAGATGCGATCAATTGAACCTCTGGCTAACTCAATACCAATTCTTTCACCTAAAGATAGCATGGATGCTGACATTGCTGATACCCGTTCTTCGTCCATCGCACCCGGTAAACTTGTGGCTAAAGGTAGACCATCTGGGGTAACAAGTGCTGCTCCTTGAACATCTGTTGTCGCAGCGACAAAGTTTTGCAAAATTAGTCCTAATTTTTCTGTGTTAATTGCCATAATAATTTGTTCTCCAGGTCTTCAAATTTGGTTGTGTGCAGGAAATTTATTCCTGATTAAATCAATTTTTGATCTGTAATTTTCAAGTACAGACTTTTTATTCTAGGGGTGTGAGTTCAAAGACATCATAAGTGCCGCCTCTGAGTACAGATTCAGTATGTACTCCCCGGAAACGTTTGCCAAGTATTTGTTCTAATGCTCCCCAAACTGCGCCCAATGTAAAGGTACATTTCCGATCTGAACCCTGTGCTTCCCCTGCTGAACAAACGGTTTCAGATGTGTACGCTTTAATGGTATCACCATCTGTAACAATTTTATCAATTATGCACAGTCTGGTCCCTTCTTTACCTAATGCTTGGGATAATTTTGCTTGTGCTTGTTCTAGGGATTCTACTGATCCTGAGAGACCTAAACTTTCAGCTAGTTGTTTGCCTCGCGCTCTTCCTGCTGTAATGAGGGCAATGGCTGTGGCCTTGTCTCCTAAAGCGTCTTCCATGCCGGTAATGACTGCTTTGAAACAAACTATGCTGCTGAAATCTCCTAGTTGTGGTCTTAGTAATTCTGGCATATCTGGCATATATTTACCTCACTTCCATTGAGATAATAAATAGTTAGTTTTTACACAAATAATAAACAATTGATTTGACTGTGGTTATGTCTCCATTTTCTTTGATGTTTGGAAAACTATAAAAGTGTAAATTTTGTGTAAATTTATGCTTTTCCTGTTAGTTGATCCTCAAGTCTTCCTAGTTAATTATGTTGGATTCAATATTAATATCACACCGTATAAATACTGAATTTATTCTAATTTATTGTTAACATATTTTAAATCTATGTGAATAAATACTCATTTATGAAATATCCTCTGGAAGACTCTATGTAAATAGATGTCACAAGAATTATCTTCCCAGAAGATACCCATTTATATGTATTAAATGTTTGTGAAATTCTCAAAAAAAATCACTTAATCATAATTTTAATTCCAATAATGATTACAATGATGATTAGCAATAATTCTTATAATACTTAGTTAGGCAGGCACAATAATAAACATCTTGACATCAAAATCCTCAGAGTTTTATTCTTGCAGAAATGCTAAAAATGTATTAGCAAGAATAGCTGCCTGAGTGCGATCGCGCAAATTAAGTCTGCTTAAAATGTTAGTGACATGATTTTTGACTGTTCCTTCGGAAATGAAGAGTTGCTGGGCAATTTCTCGGTTACTAGCACCTGTAGCAATTAATCGTAAAACCTCTTTTTCTCTAAGTGTTAATTCGGTTAAACTCGGTGGTATGGATGGTATGGGGTTGGGTGTTGTAGATAGAAACTGAGTTAAAAGTTTTTTGACTATTCCAGGACCTAGTTGAGAATATCCTTTATCAACTGCACGAATAGCAACAGCTAATTCTTCTGAGGGTGTATCTTTGAGTAAATAACCCATTGCACCATTTTGTAATGCAGCTTTGACATATTGATCATCATCAAAAGTTGTTAATACTAAAACTTTGGTAGTGGGAAATTGTTTTTGAATTTCTTTTGTGGCTGCAACTCCATCCATGATAGGCATTCTAATATCCATTAAAACTACATTGGGTTGCAATTTTTCTACTAAGTTAATAGCAATTTCACCGTTTTCAGCTTCTCCAACTATTTCTAAATCAGGTTCTAATTCTAATAATGCTTTTAAACCTTGACGAATTAAACCTTGGTCATCTACAAGTAAAACTGTAATCATGATTTTTATGTTAGGAGTCAGGAGTCAGGAGAAGTTAATCAGTTTTTTTCAATAGTTATGAATTATCACTTATCACTTATCACTTGATATTTTCAGGTAGTTAAAGGAATTGTCACTATAATTTGACAACCAGCATCGTGAGCAGAATTAATTGTCAATTCTCCACCTAAAGCTAAAGTGCGATCGCGCATACTTTGTAAACCAAAACCAGTGGTATTTTGGGTAATATCAAAACCTTTACCATCATCTTGAACTATTAATTTTATAGTATTGCTGGTTGTAGTTAATTCTAGTTGTATAGATGATGCTTGTGCATATTTTGAAATATTTGTTAATGATTCTTGAATAATGCGATAAATGGGAATACTCATTTCTTGGGGAAGTGGATATTCTAGAGAAAGTAAAAAAGTTGGTAAAATGCCATTAGCACGTTGAAAATCTGCTACTAAAATAGTGATAGCTGCTTCTAAAGATTGTGATTGTAAAGGGTGTGATCGCATAGTAGAAACAGATTGACGTACATCCTGTAACGCTTTTGTTCCTAGCTCCTTAGCGGTTGCTAAAAATGTCATAGCTCTAGGAATATCAGACTTAGAAAGTTTTAAAGCGGTTTCTAATTGTAAGTTTAAAGCAGTGAGAGAATGTCCCAAAGAATCATGTATTTCTCTAGCAATACGGTTGCGTTCTTCTAAGGTAGCTTGATTTTCTATTTTCAAAGCATATTGACGGAGTTTTTCGTTAGCACGAGCTAGTTTATCTCGACTTTCACGCTCAGATAAAACTGCATTCATTAACAGTAAAACAAATATCAAAGTTAACCCGAATAACACCGCTAAATTAAAACTAAAGAAACGGAATCTATCTTGTAATATTGGTGTTAATCTATGAGGAGGCAACCGACTTTTCATTGTCATCAAAAACAAGATAAATGATAAAAAAGTGACGGTTAAACGCCCTGGTAATTGAAAAATTAAGCAGCTGCGAGTTACTAAAATCAAATATAGAAAAGGAAAAAGTCTAGCCGTTCTCCCACCCAAAAAACCAGTAATTAAAATTAAAAATACTTCAATAGCCGTATAGATAATTTTGATAACATTATTACTGGTAGGTATTCTTAAACCCATCGAACCAAAAACCGCCAAACTACAAATAGTTAACTCTGGAAAACGTGCAGCAAATTTTGGTGATGGTGAGGGCATAATTACTACTAATACAGATAGCCCTAGTAATACCCATTCTAAATATAGTAGAAACCGAAAAGGATGATTATTAATTTCGATAGAACGAGACATAAACAGTCAAAAGGTAAGAATTTAGGAGTCAGGAGTCAGTAGGGGCGAAGCATTCAGAAAATAACCTGTGATAAAAATTAATAATTGTTCGTCCGAATGCTTCGCCCTTACAGGAAAACAACCTTGGACAAAAATTGATAATTTATCACCCGAATAAAGAACTCCTGACTAATTGATTGTGCTATATCTTGCCGAGATTGGAAACATGACTAAAGTCATGGCTATAGACGTGACTTTTTACTCATCTGGTAACTGGAGATGATTTCATATCATGGTGACATCCAACCAAGAAAAATACAAGGTAATTTATGAATCGCAAGACATTATCATTTTTAGCTGCTGCTTTTGCTCTTACTTTAACAACAACACCCTTTGTAGCACAAGCACAACCAACTTTTCCTAAGCGTCAACCAGGTAAAGAATTTGCTCAAAAAAGTCCTTGGCAAAAATTAGGACTTACAGATGAACAAAAAGCCAAAATGCAGGAAATTCGCCGCAATGCTCGTGCAGAAATGGAGAAAGTTTTGACAGCGGAACAAAAAGAACAATTAAAAGCTGCAATGCAAGAACGTAGAAATCAGCGTTCACAAGGTGAAGGTAGAATGGAAGGTAAAGGTAGAGGAAAGAAAAATAATCCTTTTGCTTCCTTGAATTTAACGGAAGCACAAAAAACCAGAATGCGGGAAATTAAAGAGTCTTCACAACAACAAATGGAAGCTGTTTTAACTCCAGCACAACAAGAACAACTGAAACAAATGCAGGAAAATTGGAAATCTCGTCGTCAACGATGATAGGGTACTGGTGACTAGTGACTGGTGACTGGGTAATTAATTATATTTTTCCCAATTACCCATTACCAAAAACTAAAAAAATAACGTTCTTGCCATAACATAATTATTCCACTCACCAAGATAAAACTAATTACTAATTTGCGGAATAATTGATCACTCATTTTTTGTAAGACCAGATGACCTAGAAAATTACCAGGGATAGAAGCT
This sequence comes from Sphaerospermopsis sp. LEGE 00249, assembly GCF_014299995.1. Lineage (NCBI taxonomy): Bacteria > Bacillati > Cyanobacteriota > Cyanophyceae > Nostocales > Aphanizomenonaceae > Sphaerospermopsis > Sphaerospermopsis sp. LEGE 00249. The sequence goes on from NZ_JACJUZ010000060.1 coordinate 17,541, forward strand.
AAACCAATTATTATTCCATATCCTATCTCATCAGGGTGCAAAACTCCAAATATACCATAAGCAATAATTTTGATGATATGAACTACAACTCTATTTAGTGCTTGAGTACCTAGTAGTTCTTCTTTTTTTAAACCATAATTTAGATAAAGTGGGGCAAGTACAGAACCCATGCTACCGATAATTCCTGATAAAAAAGCATAAAGGAAACCAGCAGGTAGGAAATACCAAACACGAACTGTAAAAGATTTTTTCTCTTTTTTAATCAGGAAAGAAATACCAGAGATAATTAAAAAGAAGGAGACGATAACTGTCACCCATTCTAATTTGAGTTGTGTGAAGGTGAAAGCGCCTAAACAACCACCGACAATTGCACCTGGTAATTCCCATTTAATTACTTGCCAATTAATATTTTCTCGATAGGCAAAAATCCGCTCAGAATTGCCGAATATACCACCAATTGTAATTACTGGTGGTATGGCAGTTGCTCCTAAACATAAACTGACAACAGGTATTAAGACTAAGGAACTACCGCCACCAGCCACCATACTTACAAACCAAGCAAATATGCTGGCTAAAGTTAGAATTATAAAAGTCATGTTGTTTTGTCTCTTTGCACTCCGCACACCGCACTCTACGCAAAACCCCACAAAAAAACTTTTTTAGTAAACCCTATTTAAGAATTAGTGAGAGATTTTTGATTTTCTAAATCTTGGACGTTCAAAGTTTGGGGTATCTGTATTGCTAATGCTACCATAATAGTTGTCATGTAAGAAACAATAGTTGCCCAAAGTAGATGGTTATTTTGGAAATACCAGGCGGCGATCGCTAAAGGAGAAAAACCCACAAAAAAAGCCAGTAATACAGCATTTCTTAGACTTGCACCAGCTTTTAAACCGATAAAGTAACCTTCGAGAATAAAGGCGATCGCTGTAATTACCAAAACCGGCAACAACCAAATTGTATATTGAGCAATGTTAGTATTAACTTCTGGGTGATTCGTCAACAACCCAAAAACCTGATCTGGAAAAATTATAGATATAAAAGCAAAGGACAAAGCGATCGCCAAACCTGCCATCATAGACACAATAAGCAATGGTATCATCTTTTGTGTATTGCCCTTACTTTTAAAATTGCCGGTTAAGGTTTGGGTTGTCACCCCCACACCTTGAACTGCAAACTGACTCAAAAAAGCAATTTGCAGCAGCAAACCATTTTCTGTTAAAACATCTGTTCCTATAACTGCACTAATATTAGTAAAAATCGAATAAGCAGAAATCATCGCTACATAGCGAATGAGAATATTACTCTTCAGGGCAAAAGTATCTTTTAGTGCTACCCAATCAAAAATTTCTTGTAGTGCTTTAGGTAACACTTCCCACTGAATACTCAAGCCAACTCCCACCAAACCAACACCCAGCGCCAAATACTGACTTAAAGCAGTAGCTAAACCCGCACCCATACTTTCCCAACCCCATTTAACAATCATTACATAGTCAAGCAACACATTAGAACCATTACCAACGATAGACATCAGCAACACCAAACCATTCATTTCCCGTCCTAAAAACCAACCAAAAAGGACAAAATTGAGCAAAACAGCAGGTGCGCCCCAAATTCTTCCGTAAAAATAATCAACTCCAGAAGCTTCAATTTCAGGAGAACCACTTAAGATAAAAAAACCAAACTTATGTATAGGATATTGCATCAGTAGAATCACTAAACCCACAGTTAAAGCAATTAAACCACTGCGTAAACCAGCCAATAATACGGCTTTTGGGTCATCCAGTCCTGCTGCTTGAGCAGTCAAAGCATTGGTACTTGAGCGCATAAATTTTAACACTCGATAAAGATAGTCAAAAAGAATAGTTGCCAAAATTACCCCAGCCAAGTGGCGGATATCTGCCAAATGTCCCAAAAACGCAATATCCACCAACCCCGCAAGGGGAACCATCAGATTAGACAATACGCTCACGGTTGACAGCCGATAAAATCGGGGTAAAAAATCGTATTTAGTTGAGACTGTATCAGGCATAGCATTTTTGATATCAAAGGGAACTGCTTTAGTTTATTCCCATAATCAAAAAACAGATGTGGAAAATACAGCAAATTCCTGTTAAAAGTGAAGAATTATTGCTACTTCTCAATATTTCCCCATGTCTCAAGAATTTCCTATTGGTAGTAAAGTCCGTGTGGTGATATTACCACCATACATTAAAACTGCTGACCCCATGCCCATGTTACGTCCTCCTGATGTGATTAGCGTCGGTGAAGAAGGTATAGTTATTGACCGCCGTCCTGGAGGATATTGGGGTGTACGTTTTGCTAGAGGTACTTTCCTCATGGATAGTCAATATATTGAAAGTACAGAAAATCCTTCTGCATCTGAAGCAGATTGAAAACAGCAACCGAAAAGAATGTTAACTTATGTTAAGTTATGATTCCGGTTTGCAACAATGATTTCACGACGTAATTTTATTACCATTTTATTGGCGGGTTGTTTATCCCTCATCAGTTGGCTGAACTTTGCCCCCACTGCTGCTGCTTTGGGTGGTAAACTACCTGCAATCAACCAACCTGCTCCTAATTTCACCTTACCCACCAACACAGGAGATGGTAAAATTTCCCTTTCTGACTTACGTGGTCATTGGGTAGTTTTATATTTTTATCCCAAAGATTTCACCTCTGGCTGTACAATTGAAGCGCGGCGTTTTCAACAAGACTTGCCCAAATATCTAGAAAAAAATACCCAGATTATTGGTGTCAGTGCGGATGATATTGATTCCCACGCCGAATTTTGTGATTCTGAGGGTTTAAAATTCCCCCTTTTGGCGGATACTGATGGCGCTGTTAGTAAAGCTTATGGTTCTTGGATTGGCTATGTATCCATGCGTCATAGTTTTATTATCGATCCCCAGGGTATTTTGCGGGAAACCTTTGTCAAAGTCAATCCCACTATTCACAGTCAGGAAGTTTTAGCACGACTGGAGAAGTTACAATCAGATAATGGGTAATTCAATTTTGGATTTTGGATTTTGGATTTTGGATTTTGGATTTTGTTAACTCCAATCTAAAATCTAAAATCTAAAATCTAAAATCTAAAATTTTCTTCACTGTCACCACTCACCTATTACCAAAAAAATCTCTAAATCATTTCTACTAAGGTGTTTTTTGCAGATGAATCATGATCCGTTTATTGTTTCTCCAGGGGCTAAAATTTCCTTAAAAGATGATTATGACCCCAGTTATAAAGCTGAATATCATGAAAAAGCTGAGGCGAAAAGAAAATTAAAAGCTGGTATCAAAGAATTAGCGAATTATCAAAATATTCTCTATGCTCAAAATACTTATGCTGTGCTGATTATCTTGCAAGCGATGGATGCTGCTGGTAAAGATAGCACTATTAAACACGTGATGTCCGGGGTGAATCCTCAAGGATGTCAGGTTTTTAGCTTTCAAGCACCTAGTGATGAAGAATTAGATCATGATTATTTGTGGCGTTCAATTAAAGCTTTACCCGAACGGGGAAGAATTGGTATATTCAACCGTTCTTATTATGAAGAATTGTTGGTGGTGCGCGTCCATCCAGAACTTTTAGAAAAACAACAACTGCATTATATTCCGCATGGTAATCAAATTTGGCAGCAGCGTTTTCAGGAAATTAATAATTTTGAAAAATATTTGGTGAATAATGGAATTGTTGTTCTGAAATTTTTTCTCAATGTCTCAAAAGCAGAACAGAAAAAACGCTTTTTAGATAGAATTGAATCACCAGAAAAGCATTGGAAATTTTCCCCTAGTGATGTGCGGGAACGTGGTTTTTGGGATGATTACATGATGGCTTATGAAGACGTTTTTAACCACACCAGTACAGAATATGCACCCTGGTATATTATACCTGCCGATCGCAAGTGGTTTACCAGGTTAGTTGTGTCGGATATTATCTGCACTAAATTAAAAGAATTAAATTTACAATATCCTACTGTTAGTGAAGAGCATAAGCTTATGCTTTTAGAAGCTAAGAGAATATTAGAAATTGAAGATGAATAAAAAGCACTGTATGAGTTTTAACTTCCTATGTCTTTGGGAAGATATTTATTTTGTCTACTTGACTTTTTTCATGACTATTGGTTAAATTTTAGCTTATGATTAACATTCTTGAATATTCCAGTCCTGTTTTTATAAGTCCAGGCAAATTAAGCGATAAGACTATATAGCGTTTCCCAGTCTCATGAGGTACACCATAATTTATTTACTGTTACCAATTCCCAATTCCCAATTCCCTAAGATAAAAAACTCTGTACCTCACTAACTTGGTAAATGCTAGATCATTTTTATGATATTTTATCACTAAATTTATAGTTGCAGTTTTATACATAGAATTTAAATATATTAGAGATATAAGGTTTTTTTATAAATAAAATGTGATTTATATTGAGAGGATGCGTGAAAAGTTATTAAGCATACTCAACAAACTATGTCTATGTCTATTATCTTCAGACCTGATTATCCATTTTTGACCCTATGACTTTCCTAGAAATACCTGCCAACTTTGAAAATTTACTTACTTATATTAGACAAAATCGGGGTTTTGATTTTACTGGCTATAAACGTTCAACTTTGGTACGTAGAGTTACTAAGAGGCTACAAACCTTAAGTATAGAAAATTTTAGTGATTATATAGATTATCTAGAAGTTCACCCAGAAGAATTTAATTATTTATTCAATACCATTTTGATTAATGTTACTGACTTTTTTCGGGATGCTGCTGCTTGGGAATATTTAGAAAAGCAAATCATACCTAATATTATTAAAGGCAAAAAAAATAGTGAACAGATTCGCATTTGGTCTGCTGGTTGTGCATCGGGAGCAGAAGCTTATACTATAGCAATACTGTTTACTGAAGCATTAGGAGTCGAAGAGTTTCGTCATCGAGTTAAAATTTACGCTACAGATATTGATGAAGAATCTCTCAATCAGGCACGTCAGTCTGTATATTCAGCGAAAGATATTGATAAAGTGCCAACGGAACTACTGGATAAATATTTTGATTTAGCCGGGAATAATTATATATTTCGTCAAGACTTGCGTCGGTGTGTAATTTTTGGTCGTCATAATTTATTTTTAGATGCGCCGATTTCTCGGTTAGATTTGTTGGTGTGTCGCAACACATTGATGTATTTCAATTCTGAGGTGCAGGGGCGAATAATGGCGAGGTTTCATTTCGCACTGAAGGATACTGGCTATTTGTTTTTAGGTAAAGCCGAGATGCTGCTGATGTATTCTAATTTGTTTATGCCTGTAGACTTAAAAAATAGAATATTTACTAAGTTATCATCAACAAATTTACGCGATCGCCTATTAGTTATGGCAAATTCAGCAGATGATGAATCTAATCGTCGTTTATCTAAACACATTCGCTTGCAAGAGTTGGCTTTTGATGCAACCCCAGTAGCGGAGATAGTCATTGATATCAATGGTTTATTAGTGATTATCAATGAGCAAGCTCGCAGTTTGTTTGGTTTATCAACGAGAGATTTAGATCGTCCTTTTCACGAGTTGGAAATTTCCTATCGACCAATAGAATTGCGATCGCTAATAGAAAGGGCATACAAAGAACATCGTCCTATCAATCTTACAAATGTAGAACGCTATTTATCAAATTCAGAAAAGCAATACTTGGATGTGCGGATCACACCTTTACAAGATGATAATCTCAGCTTACTAGGTGTGAGCATAAGTTTTAATGATGTCACCCGTTATGTCCAATTGCAAGAAGCATTGCAACGTTCTCGACAAGATTTAGAAACTACCAACGAGGAACTACAATCTACTAATGAAGAATTAGAAACTACCAACGAGGAACTACAATCTACTAATGAAGAATTAGAAACAACTAACGAAGAACTCCAGTCTAGTAATCAAGAATTGGAAACAATGAATGAAGAATTGCAATCTGCAAATGAAGAATTACAAACAATTAATTATGAGTTAAGCGATCGCACTTTAGAACTGAACCGCACCAATGTTTTTATTACATCCATTCTTAAAAGCCTGCAAACAGGAATGGTTGTCATTGACCCAAACTTTAACATTTTAATTTGGAATAATTTTGTAGAAGATTTATGGGGATTACGCAATGATGAAGTGATTAATAAATCTCTATTTAGTTTAGATATTAGTTTACCTGTGGAAGAGTTGCGATCGCCTATTCGTGATATTCTATCTGGTAAAATAGATTTCCAAGAAATGATTTTAGCCGCTACAAATCGCCGAGGCAAACAAATCCAATGTTATGTTGCTCTCAACCCCCTCATCGACAAAAAAATAGAAGGGGTAGTTGTGATGATGGCAGATGTAGATAAAATCAAAAATATGATTCATAATCAATAAATTCAAAAAAGTTAGAAAAGCTTGATCAGTCAATGGCTTTAAGGGTTGAAAATGTTAAGCTAATTTTTTTGGCTCTACCGTACTTAGTATGCTAAACTGATAGGGGATAGGGAACAGGAAAGATCAGGGTCAAGAGGCAATTTTTGTAATAATATCCAATATTTGTAGCTTATGTCTTATGTATATTAAGCCTTCAGCAGTTTTTTGAGATTGATTTTGCATACTATGTAGGGTTTGCTGAATAAACCTAAAACCTTGATATATCAAAGGTTAGAGGCTGATAAACACAGAAATTAGTGCAAGGGTTTTGAAGGGTATACCGGAAAAAGTGTGCATTTTTTGGGATTTCAAGAGATGGCAAAGAAATTTTCAAATCTCCTCCTGACTCCTGACTCCTATGCCCTCACGGAAAGACTTTCTCAGCAACCCCTATGTACTGAAGAACCGCTAATTTTTTTACGTTTTGATATATAAATTTGATATATAAAATATTTTATTTGAAAAATGTGAGGAAATTGTGAGGTTTATTTAATTAATTATCAAAATATATCGTAATATTGCGAAACAAATTGACAATATTTACTTCACATTTCGTTAAATTTTTATCTTCACAAGTTCCTCAGATTTTATTTATATAAAAATAATTATGGAAGCGAAAAGCAGAATAACTTAGTAAAAGTTAGTAAAAGCTTCTGCATCAAAATCAAAAAAATTTGTAAGTTTTAAAGGACTCAAGATCATGGTGCAAATGCGACCCAATCAACAAAGCAGCCAATTTAACAAAGAAGAGGCTTTAGTCCTGCCTTTTAATACCGTTGGTATTGCAGATATACCCTTTGTCGGTGGCAAAAACGCATCCTTGGGAGAAATGATTCAGCAGTTGCAACCTAAAGGAGTGAAAGTTCCTACAGGTTTTGCTACCACAGCTTATGCTTATAGATATTTCATCAAAGCCGCAGGTTTAGAAACCAGATTAAGAAAGATTTTTGCAACTTTAGATGTAGAAGATGTTGACAATTTGCGACAATGTGGTAAGCAAGCCCGGTCGCTAATGTTAGAAACGCCATTTCCGATAGACTTGCAAGAAGCGATCACCCGTTCCTATCAAGCTTTATGTCAAGAATACGGTGAAAACACCGACGTTGCAGTGCGTTCCAGTGCTACAGCAGAAGACTTACCGGATGCCAGTTTTGCAGGTCAACAAGAAACTTACCTCAACGTTCACGGACTTAAAAGCGTATTAGAATCTTGTCATAAATGCTTTGCGTCGATTTTTACAGATCGTGCAATTTCCTACCGTCAACTCAAAGGTTTCGATCATTTTGAAGTTGCACTGTCAGTAGGTGTGCAAAAAATGGTACGTTCTGACATGGCTTGTTCTGGTGTCATGTTCTCTATTGACACAGAAACTGGCTTTAAAGATGCAGCTTTAATTACCGCCGCCTATGGTTTAGGTGAAAACGTGGTTCAAGGTGCTGTTAACCCCGATGAATATTTAGTATTTAAACCTACCTTGAAACAAGGATTTAAACCCATTCTGCAAAAACGTTTGGGAACAAAAGAAATTCAAATGGTTTATGATTTGGGTGGAACAAAATTAACCAAAAATGTTTCCGTTCCTGAAGCAGAAAGAAACCAATTTGCTTTAAACAATGATGAGATATTACAATTAGCAAACTGGGCTTGCATTATTGAAGACCATTATTCCCAAGTCCGGGGTATGTTTACGCCAATGGACATTGAATGGGCAAAAGATGGGATTACTGGAGAATTATTTATCGTCCAAGCTAGACCAGAAACAGTCCAATCACAAAAATCGAAAACTGTTCTGAGAACTTATGTTCTCAAAGAAAAAGGTGATGTTTTGTTAACAGGTCGTAGCGTTGGCGAAATGATTGGTCAAGGTAAAGCTAGAGTCATTCTCGATGTTCACCAAATTAACCAATTCCAAGCCGGTGAAGTGTTAGTCACCAACCGCACAGACCCGGACTGGGAACCCATTATGAAAAAAGCTAGTGCTATTGTCACTAACTCCGGTGGTAGAACTTGTTTTGATGGAGAAACGAAAATTCTCACAAATCAAGGTTTTATGACCATTCAACAAATTTATGAACAAGGATATCAAGGATTATCAACTTTAGCCCTGAACACTAAAACCCATCAGATGGAATGGAAACCAATTATAGATGCAATGAAACGGACATCTCAAATAATTGGTGTGAGTGTATCTCAAACTGGGAAAGTTAGAGATAATTGCCTACGGTTAACTCCTGATCATAAAATGGTCAATCTTAGGAATGGTGAATATACCAAAACTGAGATTCAAGAAATGTTAAATAATCAAGAAATGGTGCTTGTATCTGAGAATATTCCCACATTAGGTAATAGCAAAAATCAAGCAGCAGATTTAGCTTATCTTTTGGGAGGAATTATTACAGACGGTTCAATTTACACCAGTCGAACTCATGGAGAAGTCCAGTTTATCCAAAAATCTGTACCAGAAAAACAAGCATTCATAGCTACTATGAATGAAAAAATGAATGCTGTTTATGGTAAATCTTTTGCGACTTGTGAGAAAGCAGTATCTTCAGGTTACATCCAAGGAAAACAGGTAACAGTCCAAGATACAGCTGATCGTGTTTATTCTCAGGCGATCGCCTATGACTTAAAAGAAAAAGAACAACAGATTACTCAAATTCTTTTAGAGAATACTCCAGAAGTTTCCTATCAATTTTTAGGAGGTGTAATTGATGGTGATGGTTGCTATGCTAACAACCGCATCAACATCTATATTTCTGAGGAGAACTTACTACAAGCTGTGATTATTGCTTGTTTGAAAATCAATACTGTTCCTCAAGTTACTAAAAACCGTAATATCTACAATGTCCAAATTGTAGAAAAATTAGAGCAAATTTTACAATATACCCAACGAGTTAAAGGAGACGTTACTCCGCGAACTATTCAAACTAGATTTTTTGCCGCTAATCAATTATTTAGTGACAATGTAACAAGTCAAATCAAATTGAGAAGAGATAAAAACTTACTTATTTCCGATAAACAACTGGGTGAAATGAGTGAGTTTGCAGACCTTTTACAAGGTGATCTGCGAATGCAACGAGTTGTTAAAGTTGCAGATGCAGTAGACGCTGAAGTTTATAATATTACTGTTGCCGATCATCATAATTATCTAGTTTTCACGGACAAATATACTCCTGTAGTTGTTTGTAACTGTCACGCCGCAATTATCGCCAGAGAAATGGGTATTCCAGCCATAGTTGGTTGCGGAAATGCGACCACAGTTTTGAAGACAGGACAGGAAATTACAGTGAGTTGTGCTGAAGGTGAAACAGGCAGAGTTTACGCAGGCTTGTTAAACTTTGAAATTCAAGAATTACCTTTAGATGATTTGCCTCGTACCCGCACTAAAATTATGATGAATGTGGGCAACCCAGAGGAGGCTTTAGGTTTAACAGCAATTCCTAATGATGGTGTGGGTTTAGCAAGAATGGAATTTATTATTGCTAACCACATTAAGGCACATCCTTTAGCATTGTTGCATTTTAATGAATTGGAAGACGAACTAGCAAAATATAAAATTGCTGAGTTAACCGCCCAATATGAAAATAAAGCTGAATTCTTTGTTGCTCAATTGGCGCAAGGTATTGGTACAATTGCCGCAGCATTTTATCCCAAACCTGTGATAGTTCGGTTGTCTGATTTCAAGAGTAACGAATATGCTAACCTTTTGGGTGGTAGACAATTTGAACCCAAAGAAGAAAACCCGATGATCGGGTGGCGTGGTGCTTCTCGCTACTATGATCCTCGTTACCGTGAAGGTTTCGCCCTGGAATGTCAAGCTATGAAACGGGTACGGGATGAAATGGGTTTAACTAACATGGTTCTCATGGTTCCCTTCTGTCGTACTCCCGAAGAAGGACAACGGGTACTTGATGAGATGGCGAAAAACGGCTTGGTTCGTGGTGAGAACGGTTTAGAAGTTTATGTAATGTGCGAATTGCCCAGTAACGTGCTACTTGCAGACGAATTTAGCCAAGTCTTTGACGGTTTCTCTATTGGTTCTAATGACTTGACACAGTTAACATTAGGATTAGACCGAGATTCAGAGTTAGTTGCCCATTTGTTTGATGAACGCAACGAAGCTGTAAAACGGACAATTGCTAAAGCGATCGCCACCGCTAAAGAATATAATCGCAAGATCGGTATCTGCGGTCAAGCTCCCAGCGATTATCCCGAATTTGCTAGATTCTTGGTAGAATTGGGTATAGATTCTATTAGTCTTAACCCTGATTCTGTGATCAAGACAATGTTAGAAATTGCAGAAGCAGAAGGAATGTAGGTAATTGGGGACTGGTGACTGGGTAATTAATTTTATTTTTCCCAATCACCAATCACCGATCACTAAATTTGCCAGCAAAAAGTGATCTCCTCCTGACTCCTGACTCCTGACTCCTGACTCCTGACTCCTGACTCCTGACTCCTATGCCCTCACGGAAAGACTTTCTCAGCAACCCCTATCTAGGTTTTACATTTGTTCAGCATCCCCTAACATTGTTGACAGGCGCATCTGTACGAGACAAAATGGAAATATGTTAATTTTTGGTGGAAATTGAATTATATGTGCTGGTGTGTGGAGTAATTTGGAGTAATTTAAAGTCTTATTGGGCTTTTTGTTAATAAGTTTAATTTTTGATTTACAGTGGATTATCTATAGCTCCTAAAAAGAAAATCAGCTTCAACAAAACAAGACATTATTAAATTTTTGCGAGCAGTTATTGACGTACGTATATTTTTATTCTAAAATTTACTTAGAACAAAATTACTATCTTGAGCAAGAACATGAACAAAGACAATAAAGCATCAATAATTCAGGTTTGATAACCTTATTCTCAAAAAAAGCTGGCGTTAATATCATGTTTGGTGAGTTGATAATGATCACGCGATTTGTGCAAAAATCGGAAAATTATCTTTTTTTCTGTACCCTGCAATCCTACTTTCTTAATGAAAACTCTAAACAAGGACAGGATATAACCAGCACCCATTAATATATTTCAAATTATATACTATATGCAATTAAACGATCATCTGTTTACTTCAAAGAGTGTACATCAAATTATTGATCGTTGTCCCTTGAGGATTAGCCCTGATAGCCCTGTAATGGATGCTATTGTCTTGATTCAAGAACAAAGTAACAGCCCAAAAATAGTCAACTTCCCAGAATCATTACCAAAAAGCAAAAGTAGAAGCTATGTTTTAGTGGTAGAAGAAAAGCATTTATTAGGCATATTTACCCTGAGAGATGTACTACGTTTAAAAGCTCTTAACTGGGATTTATGGAATACAAAAATAACTGAAGTGATGACAAAGGAAGTTATCACACTAAGAGAATCACATTTGCGAGATATTACCACAGTTTTGTCAATCTTGCAGCAACATGGAATCCATCATTTGCCCATTGTGGATGATAGGGAAGAACTGGTAGGAGTAGTCAGAGAATGTGATCTGTTAGCAGAATTAAATTTAGTGCAAATAGTTGGTGTAGTTGAGAGTTTACAGCAATATTTCCAAGAATCAGAACAGTCCACACATACATCCAATAAATGTCAATATCATCATCATACAATAGAGGAAGAATGCTGTAAGACTCAAAATATTATACACAGATTGGTAGCAGAGAAAATTGCCAACGAGATAAAAATTAACGAAGAACTTCAGCAAACTCTAGAAGAACTGCAAATTGTTGAAGAAGAACTACGCCAACAAAACGAACAACTTGTTATTGCTCGTGAGATTGTAGAATTAGAACGCCGACGCTACCAAAATTTGTTTGAGTTGACACCTTATGGTTATTTAGTAACCGATAAATTAGGCATTATTCAAGAAGCCAATCATGCAGCATCAACCTTACTATCTGTAGACTCAAAATATCTAGTAGGCAAGCCCCTAACAATTTTTATTACTCAAGAAGAACGTCATACATTTATATCCCAACTAACAGATTTAGAACAATTTCCAGAATGGGAAATTAGTATCCAACCACGACAAGGAAAGCCATTTCCTGCTAGTGTGAAAGTAGCTCCAATGTACAATTCTCAAAATCAACAGAGTGGCTGGATGTGGTTATTGAGCAATATTAGTGAACGCAAACAAGCTGAGACAGCACTCATTAAAGATACTGAAGAGTTAGAAAAACGAGTAGCAGAACGGACAAGAGAATTAGTAATTGCTAATCAAGCTTTGCAGCAAGAAATGAAAGAGCGCAAGGAAACAGAATCCGCCCTGCAAAAGAGTGAGGAGATATTTCGGCAATTTACTGAAAACATGGACTCATATATATGGATTGGTAGCCAAGATTGCAGTAACGTCTATTATATTAACCCGGCTTATGAGAAAATTTGGGGTCGTTCCTGCCAAAGTCTGCGGGAAAATCCTCTATCTTGGATAGAAGCAATTCATCCAGAAGACCTTGACCGCTTGATGGCAGAAGTGGAGGTGTATCATCAACAAGGTGGAAATGCTAGTTCAGAATATCGTATTATCCATCCTGATGGATCAATACGCTGGGTGTTGTCCAGACGCTTTCCGATCAAGAATGAACAAGGGCAAGTGGAATACTATGGTGGCATTGGTGAAGATATTACCGAGCGTCAACTGGCTGACCAAACTTTGCGAGAAAGTGAAGAGCGACTAACTTTAGCCCTCGAAGCGGTCAAAATGGGAATATGGGATTGGAACGTGATCACCAATACCTATATATGGTCTAGTCATGTAGGTCCACTGTACGGATTGCCCAATGGTAGTTTGTGTCCACCAACTTGTTCAGATTTCTTAGATTTAATTCATCCTGAAGATACTCAGGTTTTTACTCAAGCACTGAATCTTGCCATGGAGCAAAAAACCGAGTTTAGTGTTGAATATCGGGCTGTTTGGCCTGACGGTAGCCTACACTGGTTAAGTACCAGAGGAAAAGTCTACTATAACGAACAAAGTCAGCCAATACGGGTAATTGGTACAACTAGAGATATATCTGAGCGCAAGCAAAAAGAACAGCAAATTTCGGATCAAGCTGCTTTATTAGATATTGCTACTGATGCTATTTTTGTGCGAGATTTTGACACAAAAATCATATTTTGGAGTCGGGGAGCAGAAAGGATATACGGTTGGGCTAAGGATGAAGCTGTTGGTAAAAACCTTCAGGATATTTTCTGCCCTCAAACTGCACTACAAAAAGAAGCAAACGCTCTGAAAACACTAGTCAAGTTAGGAAATTGGCAAGGTGAGTTACGTAAAAAAACCAAATCTGGCCAGGAAATTATTGTAGAAAGTCGTTGGACACTGATGTTTGATGCTGATGGACAACCAAAATCCATCTTACTTGTAGATACTGATATTACAGAAAGAAAAAAACTAGAAGAGCAGTTTTTCCGTACTCAAAGATTAGAAAGCATTGGTACTTTAGCTGGTGGTATTGCCCACGATTTAAATAATATCTTGACACCTATTTTAATCGCCACCCAATTACTTAAAGGCAAACTTGCCAAAAATCAAGAACGCCATCCCCAAATGCTTGATATTATTGAAAATAATGCTCAACGAGGTTCAGCTTTAGTCAGACAAGTTTTATCCTTTGCGCGAGGTTTAAAAGGAGAAAAAACAATAGTACAAGTTAAACACCTGATTACAGAAATTATCCAAATTGCTAAACAGACATTCCCCAAATCCATTGAATTTAGCACTCAAATCCCTGAATATCTTTGGACTGTTTCTGGAGATACTACACAACTACATCAGGTATTAATGAACCTGGTAGTTAATGCCCATGATGCCATGCCAGCAGGTGGAATGCTCACAATTGCTGCGGAAAATATGTTTATTGATGAAGCTTATGCAAAGATGAATCTTGAATCGAAAGTTGGACATTATATTGTGATTACTGTCACGGATACAGGGTTAGGTATGTCCCCAAAAATAGTAGAGAACATTTTTGAGCCATTTTTTACCACTAAAGAAGTTGGTACTGGGACAGGATTGGGTTTGTCAACAGCGTTAGGAATTATTAAAAGTCATAATGGTTTTGTGACAGTTTCCAGCCAAGTTGGTAAAGGCAGTACATTTAAAGTCTTCTTGCCATCTGCAGAATCTCCTCAAGTTCCTAGTTTAGAGCAATTAGACATTAAACCGGGAAACGGAGAATTGATTTTGATAGTTGATGATGAACCTCAAATACTTGATGTGGCTACAATGATCCTGGAAAATAACAATTACCAGACCTTGACTGCTAGTAATGGCATTGAAGCGATCGCTCTTTATGCCCAATACAAACAGGAAATTAGTGTAGTTTTAATGGATATGATGATGCCAGAAATGGATGGCATCACTACCATTCGCACTATGCAAAAAATGAACCCAGATGTACAAGTGATTGCTTGTAGTGGACTGGGTACAATAGAGTTATTGCCAGAATCAGGAGAAACAAAAGTTCAAGCAGTTTTATTAAAACCCTATACAGCCAATGATTTATTACAGAGTTTAAATCAGGTAATGGGTAATTGACAATTGACAATTGACAATTGACAATTATCAATTATCAATTATCAATTATTTTTCTCCTATATATATACCTAAAGAGTGAGCAATTTGGACTAAATCACATTTAGGATCAACAAGAGCAGGACTTTGATCTAAAGCATCTTGGATAGGGACAGCGACAACATTTCCATTTTGCCAAGCTAACATTTGATCATATTTTTCTTGGGCAATTAAATCAACGGCATTTTTACCAAAAACTGTAGCTATTAGACGGTCTAAAGCTGAAGGAATACCACCCCTTTGAATATGTCCTAAAACAGAAACTCGCGTATCTATTAAATTGCTGCTACAGTTAGAAATTTGATCAGCGATATATTGACCACGACCACATTTAGCTACAGAACAACTAGCAGGATTATCCAAATCTTCTAAACTAGAATTAGCACCTTCAGCAACGACAATGATGGCAAATTTACGCCGCCAGCGATCGCGCAATTCCTGTAAATGCTCACAAATACCCTTCACAGTATAAGGAACTTCAGGAATTAAAATCACATCTGCACCCCCAGCAATCCCAGAATGTAAAGCTAAATGGCCAGCAGTACGCCCCATGACTTCCACAATCATTACTCTGTCGTGACTAGCCGCCGTAAATGTGAGACGATTAATAGCATCCACAACCGTATTTACTGCCGTATCAAAACCTATTGCACGTTCTGTTAAAGCTACATCATTATCAATAGTTTTGGGAATAGCAACTAAATTCCAATTACCCATATTTGCTAATTCATGGATAATCTTTAAACTACCATCACCACCCACAGCAATTAAAGCATCTAAACCCAAAGCTTCATAACTAGCTAAAATTGCCGGTGCAGCAGTTAAAGTATCCCCTTTATTAATACTACCTAAAATCGTTCCCCCCATATTAATTAAAGGATCAATACCACGTAGATCCCAACCATGTATATTTAAGGGGACAGTTTGCCGTTCTAATAAACCTTGGGTGGCATAAGGAATACCGACAACTTCCCAATTAAATGTAAGAGTCGCATGACTAACAGCAGCACGAATCACACAATTTAAACCAGGACAGTCACCACCACTTGTAAGAATACCGATACGTTTTTTCATAGGATTTCAGGATTTCAGGAGTTCAGGAGTCAGGAGTCAGGAGTCAGGAGTTCAAGGAGTCAGGAGTCAGGAGTTCAAGGAGTCAGGAGTTCAAGGAGTCAGGAGTTCAAGGAGTCAGGAGTTCAAGGAGTCAGGAGTTCAAGGAGTCAGGAGTTCAAGGAGTCAGGAGACAGGAGTCAGGAGTCAGGAGTCAGGAGTCAGTAGTCA